>JAHECH010000194.1 GCA_024641835.1 Deltaproteobacteria bacterium | reverse complement strand
TCATTGCACACGGGGCTCCTGGCATGGGCAAGAGCATGTTTCTGGACGCGATCCAGAAAAGCATCGCTCAAAGCAAGTCCGTACTCCATGTGAGGGTCTCCGGGGCTCCTCAGGAGCTTTTCAGGCCGTACTACATCATGGGCAATGTCATCTTTGCCCTTCTTGACCTTAAAGAAGATAAGGGAGAAAGCCTCTTCGGAAGTCTCAGCCCTGATGAGCATGCATACCTGTCACCCATCATACCACAGCTGAAGGAGGAAGGAGAAAAGAAAGAGCGCGAAAACGAGAAAGCCTTCAGGGAGGGTGTCTTTAAGACCATCATCGCCTTCACCTACAAGTTGATCGATTCCAACCCGACCGTCATTTTCATCGATGATTTGCATTATTGCGACGAGGCGACGCTGCACATTCTCAGGAAGATGATGGGCAGACAGGAGGTGCCTATTTTCATCTGCAGTGCTGCGACAGATACGCCGCAAGAAAGGGGCGAAGAGCAGCAAGACACTTTGTTGCGGTTTTTGTCCTCCTTCGGTGAAGAAATGAATATCCAGAAAGTGCCCCTCTCTCCTCTCAGCGAGGCGGATATCAGCCTGCATTTGCGAGGGGTCTTCCCCGGCCTGAACCCTCCAAAGGAGTTCGGCAGGGAGCTCTACGAGATCACCCAGGGCAATCCTCTTTTCCTGAGCGAAATCCTGCGAAAACTTCTGGTGGATGGAAAAATTGCCCTGTCAGGGCAGCAATGGATTGTTGAACCCCTGGAAAAGGGCTATCTGCCGAGGTCATTAGATGAGATTGTTCGGCAAAAGATTTCCGGCCTGGATGAAGAGAGCAGATTGCTTCTGGATCAGGCTTCGGTCTTAGGCGATGGCGTCTCTCTGAGTGCGCTCACCGGCAGCACCGACATGAGCGAAGCAAGAGTGCTGGATTTTCTCGATAAGGCTGCCTCCCAGGGACTTATCAGCTCCGATTTTCAGTTGAGCGAGGAAAAGGTCCGGTTCCTGAGCAGACAGGTTCTCAACATCACGTATGGAGGAATCCTCAAAGATCGGAAGGAGGAACTCCATGAGCGTGTGGGCACTTACCAGGAATCCTTGTATGAGCGGGATCTCCTCCCTTCAGCCACAACGCTTGCGTACCATTTCAAGCGGTCAGCGAACCAGGACAAGGCGAGAATCTATGAACAAATCCAGGTATCCCAAAGCGGCGCCGTTTTTGTGCCGACCGAGGCAGACGCCTATGCCGCAGAGGGCCCGGGCTCGGGAGAGGTGAAGCCCAAGGAGGTTCCCCTTGACGCGGAAAGCACAGCCAGAGTGCCCAGCGTGTTGCGCCAACTCCTTCTGGCTGTGCGAAACATACGGCTCTATCCCCCTGGGAGCAGATCCGTGATGATCGCCAACCAGCAGGCGAAAGAAGCCGTAGAAATGATGGTGGAAAAGAACGAGCTCTTTTCATTGTTCGAAATCGACCGGACTTTGCATATCAATGGCAAAAAGGCGGACGTTAGCGAATATAAGGCGTTTGCTGATTCCTTGATAATGATGCTGAAAGAACTGGAGCTTAAAGGAATTGTACTGAAGAAAGGGCTCGGCAAGGATGAGTTTGCCACCATGGTGGAAGCTTTTGGTCGCACGAGTAGAGAAGAGATTGAGGATGGCTACTGGCAAACGTTCATCAAGGAAAAGCACCTTGAGCACGTGGAACTCGTTCAGGTGCGATACACCCTGCGTGTGGATGGGACCAGGTCCGCCGAGGATCAAGAATATCCGGAATTGGTATCGGCCGAGGAGATGGGCGCTAGGCTGGAACCGGATGAAATGGCCTCTATCCCGGACATCACCAGGAATATCCTGAACGCGGCATCATCCATCAAGCTCTACCCTCTGAACAGCAGGGTTACCCAGAGCGCCGTGGATCAGCTCATGCAATCGCTTCAATCGATCTTGAATAAGCGTCCGGCGATCACCCTAGCCAAAGTGGGCGATTACCTGTTTGTGAATGATGAAAAGACAGATACCAGCAACTTTGAGTTTGTGGCAAAGAGTTTCCTGAGGCTGGTTGCTTCCATCGGACTCAAGAGCATCTCCTTTTTCAGGAACGTCTCTAAAGACGAACTCATGGCGTTCGTCGGAGCTCTCGGTCAACTCCCGCCTGCCGGTGTGAACGTGAGCTACTGGAAGGGCCTGGCCAAAGAGCAAAACATTTCCAGAATCCTTTTTGACAAAAGATTCTATGATACGAGATTACATCATGGCATGGCAGATTCCGACATCTTCGAAGCCGCCGCACCCCGCAAAAAGGGAGTCATATCAGTAAGACCGTCGGCTCAGAGGGTGGAAGAGGGTGCCCCGGAGGAGTCTCTCGATGATCTCCTGGACAAAATGCCCCAGACCATGGGGGACTTTCTGCTAAAGGGTGATGAAAAGAAGATCAATCAAGCCCTCAGGCAAATACTCAAAGGTTATCTGAAAAGCACCGGAGCGACGAGACGAAAGGCGATCGCCAGTTGTAAGGGGCTGATGGCAGGCCTTAATGTGGGACTGCGGAACCAGATGGCAAAGACCTTGGAAAATCCACTTCTCCTGCTGCTTTCCCAAGAAGAGGATCCTACGGTACTCAATGATCTCGCCAACCTCCTGCATCATTTGGCCACCCTTCTGATCCAGTTCGCCGAATATCCAGTTGCCACCCGTATCCTCCTTCATCTCCAGCAGCGGTACAGGAAATTGAGCGCTGCTGACGGCGATAGACGGAAGATTTTGAGTGAGGCTCTGAATAAGCCCCTGGAGCCAAAAATTGAGCAGCTGATCCTGGAAGGGTTCAGGTCGAACGAGCTATCAAGGCAGCAGAAAGCGGCACAACTCATCGGCGGACTCGGCGTCGTGACCGCGCCGCTACTCGTCGGCCTCATCAGGAATGAACCAGATCTCAGGGTAAGGCATTTGGCCGCCAGCCTTCTGGCTGAACAGGGGGTCAAAGCGGTTAATGAACTGAAAAAACAATTCGTTTTGCAGACTACCACCGAAGAGCGCGCGAAGATTCTGGAAGTCATCGACGGGGTGACCACCGATCTCAGGACAGAACTCATGTTTGCCATCCATGATGGAAGCCAGTTGGTGAGAGATGAGGCGATCAAGCTCACAGAACGCCTCAACAACGATGTAGCTGAAACATTGCTCTCGGAGTGGATGGAGAGCAAAACGACGGATATTGCCATAAGGGCGATGAAGACTCTTGGAAGTCTAAGGCCGGCACTCGCTTTTAAGAAAATCCTCGCTGTTCTAAAGTCTTCCAAGGAAGAGGATCGACTCGCAGCCTGCTGTCAAACCCTTGGACAGATTGGCGATCCAAGAGGCATTGAAACGCTTGTTAAGATCCTGTCTACTCCCCGATTCTTGTTCTTCGGAAAGAAATATGGCTCTGAAGTGAGAGCGAGTGCAGCATTTGCCCTCACCCAAACAGACGACAAACGGATTGATGGGATTTTGACGAAATATGTGAACGATAAAGACCCCCGAGTGAGTGAGGTTGCCCGCTCTAGAGCCTCCACTCGGGAACAAGCCTTGGCACCAAGCAGCCAGGAGGCCCCTGATCCCCAAAAGATGTGATGCCCCGGCAAAAAAGCCGAGGCTCAGGCGTCAGGCTTTCCAGGGATTTCATCTCTTTCTTTTGACACTCGCCCTTTTGACACTTGCCTCGATATACTTCGCTATATCCTTTGTGTCTGTTCCCGGGCCAAAAATCTCAGCGATGCCACACGCTTTCAACGAGGAGATGTCCTCATCAGGGATAATACCCCCACCGATGACGAGGATATCTTGAATATCTTTTTCTCTCAAGAGATCCATGACCTTGGGGAAAAGATAGTCGTGGGCTCCGGAAAGGATGCTCATGGCAATCACATCCACGTCCTCTTGGATTGCTGCCTCAACGATCTGACGGGGAGTCTGCCTCAGCCCTGTGTAAATCACTTCCATCCCTGCATCCATAAGGGCGCTTGCCACAACCTTGATGCCGCGATCATGGCCGTCAAGGCCGGGTTTTGTGGCCAATACTCTTATTTTCCTTCCGGTGCTCATAACCGGGTCTCCCTTGAAGAATAGGTTGTCCTTTGTCTTCGCATCGCCGTCATCTCTGGTCAGCCGAGAGTTTTGACCTGCTGATATTCTCCGAAAACGAGCCGGAGAGTATCACAGATTTCTCCCAGCGTTGCATAAGCCTTCACTGCATCCAAGACTGAAATCATCAAATTTCCATTTCCTTCCGCGCAGCTTTTTAATTCGGCAAGGGTCTTTTTCACTCTCTCATGATCTCTTCCCGCTCTCAGTTTCCTAAGATTCTCGACTTGGGCAAGCCTCACAGAGGGGTCCACCCTGAGGAGGCTCGTCGGTTTGTCCTCCTCCACGTGAAAACGGTTTACCCCGATCACGACCCTTTCTCCGCTTTCGATCTCACGCTGGTACCTGTAGGCGCTGTCCTGTATTTCCTTTTGAATGAATCCCTTTTCGATAGCGGAAACAGCGCCGCCCATCTCGTCAATCTTCCGGATGTATTCCCCAGCCCCTTCATAGATCTCTCCGGTCAGTTTTTCGATATAATACGATCCACCTAAGGGATCAACCGTGTCACAAACCCCTGTTTCATATGCGATCAACTGCTGTGTCCGGAGGGCGATCTGTACTGCCTGTTCCGAAGGAAGGCACAGAGCCTCGTCCATGGAGTTGGTATGCAAAGACTGGGTCCCTCCAAGAACCGCGGCCATCGCCTGGAAGGCTACCCTGATAATGTTGTTTAGAGGCTGCTGTGCGGTGAGGGTACAGCCCGCCGTCTGCGTGTGAAAGCGAATCATCATGGATCTGGGATCCTCGGCCCCAAATCTCTCCTTCATGATCTTGGACCACAATCTCCTGGCAGCCCTGTATTTGGCCACCTCTTCGAAGAAATCCAGATGGGCATTGAAGAAAAATGAAAGCCTTGGCCCAAAGACATCAACGGGAAGCCCGGCATGAAGGGCTGCCTCTACGTAGGCGATGCCGTTGGCTAGGGTGAAGGCTACCTCCTGGACAGCTGTAGATCCAGCTTCTCTGATATGGTAGCCGCTGATGCTGATGCTGTTCCACTGAGGCACATGCTCTGAACAATATGCGAAAATATCCGTGACAATGCGCATGGAGGGTTTTGGGGGGAAAATGTATGTTCCTCTAGAGGAGTACTCCTTCAGGATGTCATTCTGGACGGTCCCTCTCAAGTCCTCTAAAGCGACTCCCTGCTTTTCTGCCACAGCAATGTACATCGCGAGAAGTATTGCAGCTGGCGCGTTAATGGTCATGGAAGTACTCACCTTATCAAGGGGAATGCCGTCAAAAAGGGTTTCCATATCCCCGAGAGAGTCAATGGCGACCCCCACTTTCCCAACCTCGCCCATGGCCATCTCGTGGTCTGAGTCATATCCTATCTGGGTAGGAAGGTCGAAGGCGACGGACAAGCCTGTCTGACCCTGTTCCAGGAGGAACTTGTAGCGCTTGTTGGATTCCTCTGCGGAAGCGAATCCCGCGTACTGCCTCATGGTCCAATGCCTGCCGCGGTACATGGTCGCCTGGACTCCTCGGGTAAACGGATATGAACCGGGGAAACCCAGGTCTGAAAGGTAGTCCGCATCTTTGAAATCCAGGGGCGTATAAAGCCTATGGATAGGAATTCCGGAGGTATTGATGAACTCCCTCCTCCTCTCAGGATTCTTGGGGAGCTTTTCTTGAACGTTCCGTGACCACGCCTTGAACTTCTGCGCCAGTGTTTCTAGGCCATCCGTACCAGACATAATATTCCCTCCGTCCCAGTGAGATCACAGGTAAGGTAGTGTGCGGTGCCATAAATCCGTTGCCAAATTGAGCTGAGCCGAGGCACTCCGGCGGGGTTGACTGATTCACCCGTTTTATGACTCGGCACACCAGGAGAATATTTCAACGGCGAAAGAGGTGTCAAACGGTTTTTATGGAACCTGTCGAGACATATCCACAATTATCCCACGAAACAGTGAGGCCACGAGCTGGCTGATTTGCCCGTGGCCCCTACTTTCTGAGGGAATGCAGTTCCCTCTAGTTATGATTCTCTCTGCAGCATGCTGAGAGCGTCGGGAGTCCTTGTCAGTGCAACGCCCCGTCCAGGTATTTGCCCTTGTTTTCTTCTCTTTTCTCCTGAGACAGATAGAAATCGCTTCTGTCAACACTCCTGGCATCCCAGGTCATTCACCCCAAAACAATCAGCACGGCTTCCGCTTCAACTGCATCGCCCTTTCTGCACCGAATCTCATTTACCCTACCGGATGCTGTTGCAACGATGGGCAACTCCATTTTCATGGCTTCGAGGATGATGACTTCATCATTCTCATTGACTACATCTCCAACCTTCACTTTCACGTCGATGATTTTCCCTCCCATGGGCGCCACAATATCACTCACAGCTCATTCCTCCTTTGGATAATGATTTCATAAAGTCCTGATCAAGCGCGGCCATCATATAACATTGAAGATCCGTTGCTTGTCAAGGGCAAACTGAAATGAAAGAGGTGTTAAACGCCTCCGACGGCGGAGTACCGTGAGGGGAAACAAATCCCTAAAGGCTTCCATGACCTTTGTAAGGGTACATTACCATTAGAGAAAACTTGACATAATCACCGTATTTTATTAATATTGAGATTATCATTCGCCGAATCTGACGGTACTACTGACTACTGAGAATTGAGCGAATCCTCGTTTCGAGGGAAAAGGTTGTAGGAGGGACGGGTAATGCCGGTTTACGTGTGGGTTGCCGAAACCAAACGAGGGAGAAAACTTAAAGGGGAGATAGATGCGGCAAATGAAAGCATAGCATTGAATCAGCTAAAAAAGCGCAACTTTTCAGTCAGGAAGCTAAAACCAAAGCCGAAGGATATCTTTTCTGCGATCTCCTTTCTCCAACCAAAGGTCACGAAAAAGGACGTCGTCATATTTACAAGACAGTTTTCCACCATGATCGATGCGGGTCTTCCTCTAGTCCAGGGACTTACCATCCTTGCGGAACAAACAGAGAATGCCACCTTTAAGGCTATTCTAAAGGAAATCACGAGAGACGTGGAAGGGGGATCTACCCTGGCGGAAGCGATGAAAAAACACCCCAAGGTTTTCGATGATCTTTTCGTCAACCTGGTAGCCGCAGGTGAGGTGGGTGGTATCCTGGACACGATTTTACGCCGCCTTTCAACCTTCATTGAGAAAGCAGAAAAACTCAAATCCCAGGTCAAGGGGGCACTGACCTACCCTGCGGTGGTGGTCGGCATTGCCGTCATTGTCATAGCCGTGATCCTCGTCTTCGTCATCCCTGTTTTTGAAGACATGTTCAAAAGCTTTGGGTCCGCTCTCCCGGTTCCCACCCAGCTCGTGGTGGACATGAGCCGGTTCATGAAGAAGAATATTCACTGGGTGATTTTGGCTTTCATTCCCATCATATACGGGTTCAAGCGATACAGAAAGTCACCTTCCGGAAAGAAGCAGAC
>JAHECH010000193.1 GCA_024641835.1 Deltaproteobacteria bacterium | reverse complement strand
AGCGCAAACTCAGGGTGATGGTTGCCAAACCGGGCTTGGATGGCCATGATCGCGGGGCCAGGATCATTGCGAGAGCTTTTCGGGATGCAGGTTTTGAGGTGGTCTACACAGGACTTCACCAGACGCCCGAGGAGATCGTTCATGCGGCGATTCAGGAAGATGTGGATATGGTGGGCCTATCCAGCCTGGCCGGCGCCCACATGTATCTCTTTTCAAGGGTTGTCGAACTGTTGAGGGAGAAAGGCATGAAGGATGTACTCGTTGTGGGTGGAGGCATCATCCCTGAGGACGATATTCCCGTGCTGAAAGAATCGGGGATCCAAGAGGTCTTCACTCCTGGATCCAAATTGGAAGACATCGTCCATTGGGTAAGGGAAAATGTCAGGCCGAGGTCCAGCTAGGGTAACATGTCCAGCGCTGCAGAAAAAGTGATAGCCGGAGATGTGAGAACGGTTGCGCGTCTCATCAGGGATATCGATGACAAGGTCCCGGAAGTGAGGCAAGTCCTCAAGGAGTTGTATGCCCACACGGGAAGAGCCTATGTGATCGGGATTACGGGCGCACCAGGGGTAGGGAAAAGCACCCTGGTGGACCAGATGCTGAGCCACCTTCGAAGAAAGAAGAGAACCGTAGGGGTTCTGGCTGTGGACCCAACCAGCCCCTTCAGCGGGGGAGCCATCCTTGGCGACCGCATCCGGATGCAGAGGCACAGCCTGGATGAGGGTGTTTTTATCCGTTCCATGGCAACCCGGGGGCATTTCGGGGGCCTCACCCAGTCCACCCGAAGCGCAATCGATGTTCTGGATGCCATGGGTAAGGATTACGTCATTGTAGAGACCGTGGGCGTAGGGCAAGATGAGGTGGACATTGTCAAGAGCGCCCAGACCACGGTCATTGTCGTCATTCCCGGCATGGGTGACGACATCCAGGCGATCAAAGCGGGCATCCTTGAAGTCGGCGATATTTTTGTCATCAACAAGGCGGACCGGGAGGGGGCAGACAAGACTGCAAGCGAGCTGCGCCAGATGATCGACATGAGCCACAAGAAACATGAGGAGGGCAAGTGGAAACCGCCCATCCTCAAAGTGGAAGCGGTCTTTGATAAGGGTGTCGCTGAACTCTTAGAGGAAATAGAAAAGCACAGGCAATACCTCACAGAGTCGAGCCCTGGTGTCGCTCTAGAAAAAAGAAGAGCACGGGTCGTGGAAGAATTGGCGGAGATGATCAAGAATCGGCTATTTCAGGAGGTGGTGGATCGGCTGACAGAGAGTGGTGATTTTGACAGGGCTGTGGATTCCATCGTTTCTGGAGAGATGGACCCTTATACTGCATGTGATGACCTGCTCCTCTCCAAGCTGGGTCTTCTGAAGTGAAGTGTCTCGGGTGAAGAGATTCAGGGAGATATGAAAGGAGCGCCATCGATATGGTGGTTATTTTCCGCAAGGTCCGGCAGATATTTCTCATAGCGGTGGGCTGCTTCTTCCTCCTCTTTGGAGTCCAGCTTCTCATCTCGGCATACCGGCTCAACAATCCTTTCTGGTTTGTCATGACCTTCTTCGCATCCAACCTGATCATCCTTATCAGTGCTGCCCTGGTAGTCGGATTCGTCATCAGAATGATCAAGCCCCCTGAAAAAGGGGAAGATGCAGTTTCAACGGGAAAGGGAAAGGAGGGATAACTCCATGGCAGGGAAAAAACAGCTTATGCCTTTCAGCAAGAGGCTGATGAGGCTCAGAAAGGCAAAAAGCATGAGTCTCAACACACTTGCCAATGAGACGGGGCTGAGCAGTGCGTATCTCGCTCAGGTCGAAAAAGGAGGGGTGATCCCTCCGGTTTCCGTCATCTTGCAGATTTCGCGGGCCTTGGAAATAGATTCAAGCATTCTTTTGAGGGAAGAACGAAGAAAAGCGGACAAGGAATCCAAGCAGGCCTTTATCAAGAGGACTGAGGATTACGCTTATCAGAATCTTATCCCTGATGCACAGCAGAAGCATCTCAAGGCATTCAGGGTGCTTATTGACCCGAAGTCGGATCACAAGGGAGTCAGCTACCAGCACCTGGGAGAGGAGTTCATCTATGTGCTGACCGGAGAAATCGAAGTGATGGTAGGGGTAAACAAAAACACCCTGGGTCATGGCGAATGTATTCATTTCAATTCCTCCATTACGCATAAGCTGCGCAATATCAGCGATGAGAAGGCGGAACTTCTCGTCGTTCTTTACACTCCTTGAGCGGCACAGGAGAAGCGATGACTTTCCATCTCACGGAAGAACAGAAAATGATTCGAGCCATGGTGAGGGACTTTGCCAGGGAAGAGATCCTTCCGACTGCCGCCGAACGAGACAGAACCAAGGAGTTTCCAGCAGAAATTCTCCGCAAGATGGGCGAACTGGGGCTCATGGGTATGAATGTGCCTCCTGAGTTCAACGGAGCCGGGGTGGACACAGTCAGCTACTCCGTCGCATTGCAGGAGGTGGCCTACGCCTGCGCTTCCACAGCGGTCATCATGTCCGTCCACAACTCTGTGGCCTGCGGCCCTATCTTCCTTTTTGGCTCTGATTATCTCAAGGAGACCTATCTCAAGCCCCTTGCAGCCGGGAAAAAGATCGGGTCTTTTGCCCTCACTGAACCTGGTGCAGGCTCTGATCCGGCGAGCCAGAAATGCAAGGCCGTCAAAGACGGATCAGCCTATGTCTTGAACGGAGCCAAAATATTCATCACCTCGGGCAAGAATTCCGACCTAACCGTGGTGACGGCCTACACAACCAGGGAAAAAAGACACCAGGGGATCAGCGCCTTTGTCGTGGAAAAAGGTACGCCCGGCTTTCACTCAGGCAAGGAAGAAGAGAAGATGGGGTTGCGCTCGTCAGACACGGTGGAGCTCTTCTTCGAGGACTGTCGAGTTCCCGCGGCGAATCTTCTCGGTAGGGAGGGAGATGGTTTCATCATTGCGATGACATCCCTGGACGGCGGCAGGATCGGCATCGCTTCCCAGTCTGTGGGTATAGCCCAGGCCTGTGTGGATGCGGCGATCGGCTATGCCAAGGAACGGATTCAGTTCGGAAAACCCATTGCCCAGTTCCAGGGCATTCGCTGGATGATTGCCGACATGGCGACTCAGGTGGAAGCGGCTCGCCTCCTCACCTTTCAGGCTGCGGCAATGAAGGACCGGGCAGAGAGTTTTACAGCCGCAGCCTCGATGGCAAAAGTCTTTGCTTCGGAGATGGCTAACAGGGTGGCGTATGCTGCCCTTCAAATTCACGGCGGCTACGGATATATGAATGAATACCCCGTGGAAAGATATTACCGGGATGCCAGGGTTCTTACTCTTTATGAAGGCACCTCAGAGATCCAGAGAGAAGTGATCTCCAAGCACCTTATTGGCCGATAGCGCCATGACAAATCCAGCTTGTTGCAGGGCCAGGCTTAGTCAAGTTTCGCTCGCTCGCCGGTTTGCGTGACCTCAGCATGGAATCCCCATTCGAACGCTATCACGAGATCATTCCTGATTACAGGAGATTTGTAGATGCTCTCCATCAGCCGCTGCCAATCCACGTTCGGGTGAACCTCCTGAAAATTGAGCCCTATCCACTCCTGCAGAGACTGAAGGCAAAGGGTATATCGCTGATCAGCGTGACGGAGAAAAATCCTTCTCTTTTTCACGCACCTCACCTCAAATCACGGGGCAACCTTCTTGAGCACGTCCTAGGATACATCCATTTCCAGAGCCTTACCTCCTCCATCGCCTCTCTCGTTCTCTCACCAAGAGCAGAGTGCTTCGCCCTTGATATGTGCGCTTCACCCGGCGGAAAAACAGCTCACTTGGCGCAAATCATGAACAATACGGGACTCATCATCGCGAATGAACCCGATCGGAGAAGAAGCATTCCCCTCTCACACAACCTGTCCAGGTTAGGGGTTTTGAACACCGTGGTGACAGGCTATCAGGCTCAAGAATTTCCATTGAGGCAGCGGTATGACTTCATTCTTGCTGATGTGCCCTGCTCGAGCGAGGGAACATTCCGATTCCCTTCGGAACAACGGTGGTATGGGGAAACAAAAGGGAAGACAAGACTCCCTCTTCTCCAGAAGAGGATCATCCTCCGAGGTTTCGATCTTCTCAAAGAGAAGGGAGTGATGGTCTATTCCACCTGCACTTACAATCCTGAGGAGAACGAGGGGGTGGTCGACTTTCTTCTGAGGAACAGGGACGCAGAACTTCTTCCTGTCGAGTCCATGTTTCCATTTGAGCCGGGGCTTCTGTCCTGGGAAAAGGAGGCCTATGATAAGCAATTGCAAAAGGCTGCAAGGTTCTACCCGCATCAGCTCGATTCAGTGGGATTCTTCATGGCCAGAATTGGCAGGAGAACCTGAGCGAGCCATGTTCTTCGGTTACCTTGAGGAGCGTTTTGGGATGAGTCCAGCAATCTTCAAGGACTACATCATGTTCAGAAGGAAGAAGACCGGGTGGATACTGAGGGCTTCAGCTCACATTTCCCTTGTTGCGCCGCTCAAGGTTTCCCACGTGGGGCTAAAGGCATTCACCAAGGTGGCGAGGTTCATAAAACCCGCGACCGAGATGATCCAGGTCTTTGGAAGTAAGGCTTCTAAGGCCTGTTTCAAAATCAGCAAAGGGGAGCTTGATAAGCTACTGGCTGGCGAAAGCTTCACTGCGGAAACGACACTTGAAGATGGGTATGTGATTCTTTGCCACGAAGAGGATATTCTGGGCTTGGGGCTTCTGATGAAGGGCAAAATAAGCTCCCAGTTGCCCCGCCACTACGTTGAAAAACTAATGAAATATAAAAGCATTATTCAGCTCCCCTAAAGTCAGTTCCCAGTTTTGTTCTTTCCTCGACCCGCTTCGGCACTTCTTGCTTTAATCAGCGAATCCCGGATCTTCACCCTCCCCGGAGGGAAGCATCAAAAGGGATATCATCAAGGGCATTTCCCCCATGTTCCATTCAGTATAAACGTTCAAGAGTGTTTGCATGGAGCCGCCACACCTGGAAAGGGCTGAAGCCTTTTCTTGCGTTCCAAGGCTCACGGGCTGGTCTTTTCAACGACTTATCTGCGAGGGAAACTTGCCCCCTCCACCGTTCCCCTCGCCTCGGCTCGGGGCCGGGGCTTCCCCCACAGATAAGTCGTGAAAAGACGGCGCCCTCCCGCCAGCCCTGTTGAATTTCCCGAAGGGAACCCTATTCAACAGGGCCAGTCACTCCAGGAAAGGCCCCAGCCCTTTCCTACAGGGGCCTCTGCAAGAGATCCACTTGTAAGCCCGCTAAACAGTTTTGAATTTTAGCAATCCAGCAGGAGGGGTCAATGCACAGAAATCTGTGCATTGGTGCACGGAATTTTGTGCAAAAAACGCAGGACTTGACACCGTTAATAGCTCCACCCCACCCCGAAGGGACTGCGGCGACATGAAAACGCACACCATGGGAGGTCGAAAGATGGGGGAGAATGCGGGGTCGGGAATTTCGATCTCATGCGGGATTCGAGCATCCCTCAGAGGGGACGGGGCCTCCTTAAGTACGTAAGTGTTTACAATTCTGTGACTTTTCGTTCAGCATGTGCGTGGATGGGATATGATCACATGCTTGCGGAATCAGTGCCTCGATGCAGTTTGTGTGCTCTGGTAAAGAAGAGCCGGGAGGGAGGGTCGATTTTCTATCCCAGGTGAACCAGTTCCCAGGAGCCTGGCACGAATGTTGAAAAGGTAAACTGAAACGCGAATGTGCTTGCTGTTGTTCGCGTGCATTGAGTAGGTGCCGTTGTCTTTTCCATCGATCGTCCCAACTTGCAAGCGGTTGCCTGTTTAAGCAAATCAGCGTCAGCTTCACCTGCCGCATTGCCTTACAAGTGGTTGAACAGAGGGGAACCCATCATGGAAGCAAGCATATCAAGACAAGCTATTTCCGCCAGATCCGACAAGCTCAGAATCCTTCCCGAGTCAAAGAGATGGCTTCCGCCATGGCTTTTCAGGAACCAGGAACTCTTACTCGCCCTGGAACAGGCTCCGAAAACAGAACATGAGACACTGATGAACACCGTCAACCACATCCACTTCACTGACGGTTGTATTTTTGTTCTCCTGAGACACAGCGTTTACAAGGAAAGCCTCCTTTTGAAGGCACACCCTGAGCCCTGTATGGGGAAAACTCTTACCTGTCGCTGGGCTGAGGGCCAGGTTTCCGGTCTTGAATTAGACAAGCTCGAGTTTTCCTCTCTCATTATTGATGACCGCCGCTCCATGATCTTGGTCCCAGGTCGACTCAAGGAGATGAATCAGGAATCCCTGAGCATTGAACTTCCAGAAACCAATTATGCAGTGGGGCAGCGCCAGGCGAAGCGATACACCTCAGCAGAGGTGAGTGCAGAGCTCGTGCAGAGCGGTTTTCATGCCAAGGGCCGGTTGGTGGATTTTAGCCCAAGCGGATTCAGGCTGAAAGTGAAGCCTGGTGGATCATGCTCATTCCGGTGGTTCAATTCGGAAGAGGAAGCGAGCGTCCACCTGAAGCACGATGAAAAACTGGTCTACTCGGGCAAGTGCCGGTTTGTCAGGCAGTCTGGCAACTCACAAGAAAGAGAAATTGTCGTCGCTCCCATGGAGGAAAAGATCAAGCGCTTCAAAAACAAACGGATCAGAAACGTTCGCCAGCAGCTGGTCCCATCTCCCCAACTTATTTTCCATCATCCTCTTCTAGGGAAAAGAATTCAGAGAGACATCGTTGACATTTCGACATCCGGCTTCTCTGTTTGTGAGGAAGCTGAAGAGAGGGCGCTGGTGCCGGGAATGGTCATCCCTGAAGTCACCATCAATTTTGCGGGCGCTCTGAAAATGAATTGCGCTGCCCAGGTCATCTACTGCCGGGAGAAGGAAGAGAAGGAGATTCGGTGCGGCATAGCCATCCTGGACATGGATATCGATGCGTACAGCCGCCTTACCAATATCCTCACGAACGCCCTGGACCCTCACGCCCATATTTCAAGTGAGGTGGACATGGAAGCACTTTGGGAGTTTTTTTTCCGGGCAGGCTTCATTTATTCCAAAAAGTATCGGCTCATTCAGGCTCAGAGAAAAACCTTCAAGGAAACATACCAGAAGCTCTACCAGGAACACCCTGAGGTGGCAAAACATTTCACGTACCAGAAGAACGGGCACATCTACGGCCATATCTCTATGGTGAGAGCCTATGAGCAGGCGTGGATGATTCATCACCATGCCGCTTTGGCAATGGAAAGCAGGCGGACAGGTTTTGCCGTGTTGAAGCAGATGATGTATTACCTCAATGATATGCACCGCTTGCCTTCAGCCCATATGGACTACGTGATGTGTTATTTTCGTCCGGAAAACAAGTTCCCCGACAGGGTCTTCGGAGGTTTTGCCCGAGAACTCAATAATCCGGGCGGCTGTTCACTGGACTGCTTCGCCTACCTGCCTTATACCACGCTTTCCGTAGGAACTGATCTGCCGGAAGGATGGTCGCTTAATGAAAGCTCAGAAGCGGACCTCTGGGAATTCAATCGCTATTACC
>JAHECH010000192.1 GCA_024641835.1 Deltaproteobacteria bacterium | reverse complement strand
AGGGCAAATCTCGCGCCCGCGATTTTGGAGGCCCGGGCAAAATCCAGGATGCCCAGATTCTCTCCAAGATCCCAGTGGGGGAGAGGCTCAAAATCCATTTCTCTCACTTCTCCCCAGGTTCGCACCACGGGGTTATCCTTGTCGCCGGTGCCAACAGGTACACTCTGATGGGGTATATTGGGGATGATCATGAGGAAGGGCTTTAGTTCCTCATCTGCCTGAGCCAGGGAGGTCTCCATTTCCTTGATATCCTGGGAAACCTTTTTCATCTCAGCGATGAGGCTGGCAGCGTCCTGTCCCTTTTTCTTGAGCTGGGCGATATCCTCGCTCACTCTGTTTCTTCGGTGGCGGAGCGACTCCAGGGCGGGTAGGATTTCACGCCTCTTTTTATCCGCTGTTTCGAAAGCGGAAAGGTCGAGCTGGTAACCCCGGTTTTTGAGCATCTGGTTAACGATATCCAGGTTTGCTCTGATGAATTTGAGATCAAGCATGTATTAACCTTAGCGGGGAAATCAATTCGACTATAATTTAACATTTTTATCATAAATATCGCTTACCCGTCAATCATTTTATTGCCTTTCGACAAAATACTCTGCACTTTGGTGGAACAGAGCGCAGATCCCCGGAGCAAAAATTCTTCAGCTCCCCCCGCCAAACCCATTGACCGCTTCGAGCAGAGACGCTATGTTGACTAATCTAGTATGCTAAAAAAGAAGGCTTTCGGCTTCGATGAGTTCACCTGACAATAAAAAACAAAATGATGCTATCTGGAGCGCCCTTGCATCGGTCAAGCTCACCCTGCTCCTTTTGATCATCCTTGCCGTCGCTTCCATTCTCGGTACAGTCATTCCCCAGCAAGAGAGAGCCATGGAATGGGCTCAGCGGTTAAGTCCGGGCATGGTTAGTTTCCTCTATTCTCTGCAACTCTTTGATTTATACCACTCGGTATGGTTCAGGCTGATCATCGGTGCGCTCGCATTAAACCTGATCGTATGCTCCATTGACCGCTTCCCCTCGTCCTTGAAGCTCTACCGGGCCTTGCCACAGCCAGACAGGGCAAAGCCTTATGAGAATCTGCCACCCCAGAGGATTCTTTCCGTAAAAGGGGACTTGAATGCTGTATCGAATCAAGTAGCTGAATTCCTGAAGAACAAATACAGAAATGTGGAAACCAAAGAGACGGAAAAGGGCCATTATGTTTCCGGCGAAAAGGGCCGGTATTCCTACTTCTCCGTTTATTTGGTTCATTTCAGCGTTCTCCTGATCCTGATCGGCGGCATCATAGGCTCCTTCTTCGGTTTTGAGGCATTCGTCAATATCCCGGAAGGCGGCATGATCGACACGGTCGCATCGACCAAGAGCGAGGCCTCCGTGAAACTCCCTTTTGAGGTTCGCTGCGACCGATTTGTGGCGGAGTTCTATGATAACGGTGCTCCAAAAGAATACCGATCCGATCTTTCGTTCATCTTCAAGGGCAAAGTTGCCATGCAAGGTGCCTTGATGGTAAACGATCCCATCACCTTCATGGGCATTACGTTTTATCAGTCCAGCTACGGCGCCATCCCAGGGAAAAAGGTGCGGTTAGGCATCACCAAGGAAAACAGCTCCAAGAACACAGCCCTTGACGTCGAGGTAGGTCAGGCAGAACAACTGCCCGGCGGTTCCGCCCAGTTTCAGGTGGTCGATGTCCGGTCTGATTTCATGAGAATGGGCCCTGCCGTGTATGTGGCCGTAAAACCTTCTGGCGGGGACGAAGTTCGTTTCTGGGTCTTCCAGAACCAGGAGATGATCAGGCAGCACTTTCCGGGGATTATGGAGAAATTCCCGAAGCTCAATCCAAAGGCTTTTGAACCTTACGCCTTCACGCTGGAGAAGATTGAAGAGAGGTATTACACGGGGCTACAGGTGAACAGGGATCCCGGTGTTGTCCTCGTCTACCTTGGATTTTGCTTCATCATCATCGGGCTCTTCGCTACGTTTTTCATGTCCCATCGGAGAGTCTGGATTCAGGTCTCAAAATCCAAGAACAAAGTGAACATCAGTGTCGCCGGCAGGGTGAAAAGAAATCAAGTAGGGTTTGAAAAGGAATTGGATGATCTGGCCGGCAAGATGCGCGCCACACTGGAATAAAACCGATATGGAGACCATATGGTCAGTTCAGTAATCCTCAGCTACACGACCTTTGTTTATTTCTTCTCCTTCCTCCTCTACTTTCTCAGGATGGTCATGGGAAAAGAGATCCTTGGCCGCATTGCGACCTTTGTCACCTTGGCTGGCCTTGCAGCTCACACTTTTGCCATCATTCTCAGGTGGGTTGAGTCCTATCAACTGGGCATCGGGCACGCTCCCCTTTCGAATCTCTACGAATCCCTTATCTTCTTTGCGTGGGCCATTGTGGCGATGTCCCTGATCGTGGAACGGCGTACAGAGAACAGGACTATCGGAACCTTCGTCACCCCGCTCGCTTTCTTGGCCATGGCTTATGCATCCCTATCACCCAGCATCCAAGATCGCATCGAGCCTCTTCTCCCTGCCCTCAAAAGCAACTGGCTCATCGCTCATGTGATCACCTGCTTTGTAGGATATGCAGCCTTCGGTGTCGCCTTCGGTTTCAGCCTGATGTACCTTCTCAAGAAGTTGGAATCTCAGGAGAGAAAAAGCCGTTTCCTGAACCTCATCCCCGGTGTTTCTGCCCTAGACGAACTGATATATCAGATGATTGTCACAGGCTTTCTCATGCTCACTATCGGAATTATCACCGGAGCGGTGTGGGCCAACACAGCCTGGGGCAGGTACTGGGGCTGGGATCCAAAGGAAACCTGGTCCCTCGTCACTTGGATCGTCTATGCCGCGCTTCTCCACTCCCGCATGATGCGAGGCTGGCGGGGAAAGCGGCTGGCTGTTTTCTGCATCCTTGGCTTCTTCTGTGTCTTGTTCACCTATTTCGGCGTGAATTATCTTCCCGGCCTCCACAGCTATGGCGCATCATAAATCGCCAAACTTCAGTGGCATACCAGATCCGATATGTGGGCTAAACGTCACATGGCGGATCGGCCGTGGTAAAACTTGTTTCGGAAGGGCCACAACCGACGGTTCAACATACAAGGCCAGCGGTTCAGGTCCAAGAGCGCCTCTTTCATTGATTGTATTTTCCTTGCGCCGTGTACCGTGGACCTTAAGCCTTCTTTCGATC
Organism: Deltaproteobacteria bacterium; assembly: GCA_024641835.1. Classification (GTDB taxonomy): domain Bacteria; phylum Desulfobacterota; class DSM-4660; order Desulfatiglandales; family HGW-15; genus JAHECH01. The sequence continues at coordinate 4,346 of JAHECH010000192.1, read as the reverse complement.
CAAGCAACAAATTTTAATCATCACATCTCGTGAGGCGGGATGGACTTTGGACATCTCCCCATCATGTTTGAATACCAGCGGACAAATCGTTTTTTTGCCCAGACCCAAGAAGAGATCGGTGAGCTTGGAGCAAAGGAACTTGGGGAACTGGGAGCCCAAAACATCAAGCCGGGCTTCCGGGGCATCTTCTTTGAGGCGGACAAGGCAGGCCTCTACCGCATTAACTACGCTTCCCGCTTGATCAGCAGGGTGCTCGCACCTCTTACAAGTTTTCGCTGTCACAATACGGATTACCTTTACAGAAAAGCGAAAGAAATCTCATGGGAAGATTTTTTCAATCCCCGTCAGACTTTCGCAGTCTTTAGCAGCGTCTCACACAGCAGCATAAAGCACTCCCAGTACGCCAGCCTTCGACTCAAGGATGCGATTGCAGACTATTTCCTGGAGAAGTTCGGCCAAAGGCCCAGCGTTCAGAGGATCGAGCCGGATGTGTGGATCAATCTCCATATCGAGAACAACAGAGCAGTGATCAGTTTCGACACTTCGGGCGGCTCGCTCCACCGCAGGGGATACCGCGATGAGACCGTGGAGGCTCCCATGCAGGAAATCGTTGCCGCAGCCATCATTCGCCTTTCAGGCTGGGACGGCTCAAAACCCCTTTACGATCCCATGTGCGGCTCCGGCACCCTCCTCATCGAAGCGCTGATGGCCTATGGCCGGGTCCCATCCGGCTTGTTCCGAAAACGCTTCGGTTTTGAGTTCATGCCTGACTTTGATGCAGCTCTCTGGCAGGGTGTGAGAAAAGAGACCCTCGGCGCGGTTCGTGATGTGCCGCAAGACCTCATCGAAGGAAGCGATGTATCTCCAGAGGCTGTGGCGACAGCGCGAAAAAACGCACGCACGCTGCCTCAAGGTGAGAGAATCAGCCTCAAGGTGATGGATTTTCGAGCGATCGAGGATTTGGCTGAGAGGGTGATCATCACCAATCCTCCATACGGCATCCGGCTCGGAAAAGATCAGAACCTTGCGAGCTTGTACAAGGACCTTGGAGATTTTCTGAAAAAGAAGTGCAAGGGCTCGCAAGCGTATATCTATTTCGGGAACCGGGAGTTGATCCCTTATATCGGGCTCAGGCCTTCCTGGAAAAAGGCGCTCAAGAGCGGAGGTCTTGACGGAAGGCTTGCGAAATTTGAAATGTATTGACAAAAACCAGATTGACGAACATAGATACGAGACCGAAATGAGGGAGTATTGACCACAAAAGCACTATGGCTAGAATACGCAATTTCAGCATCATTGCTCATATCGATCACGGAAAATCCACCCTGGCGGATCGGCTGATCCAGCGGACAGGTCTTGTCGAGGAACGCCTCTTCAGGGACCAGATCCTGGACTCCATGGACCTGGAAAGGGAGAGGGGCATCACCATCAAGAGCCACACCATCACCCTTCCGTATGTGAACAAGAGGGGAGAAGAATTTGCCCTCAACCTGATCGACACACCCGGCCATGTGGATTTCTCCTATGAAGTCTCCCGCGCCCTTGCATCCTGCGACGGCGTGCTGCTCCTGGTGGACGCGTCACAGGGTGTGCAGGCGCAGACGATCTCCAACCTTTACATGGCCATGGAACATGACTTGGCCATCGTTCCTGTGATCAACAAGATCGACCTGCCTTCAGCAGACGTAGAGCAGGTGAAAGAGCAGATGGACAGGGAACTGGGCCTCGACCCGGACCTGGCCATCCTCTGCTCTGCCAAAGAAGGCACAGGCATTGAGGAGGTCCTGGAGACGATCGTAGAGCGAATCCCGGAGCCCAGAGGCAGCGCCGAAAGCCCGCTTGCAGCTTTGATGTTCGATGCCCGGTATGACTCTTTTCGGGGTGTCATCGTGAGTTGCCGGCTTTTTGAGGGCACTGTCCGGCCTGGAGATATCATTCGATTCATGTACAACCAGGCAGCATACAAAGTTGAAGAAGTGGGGATCTTTCGCTTGAACCGGGAACCGAGGAATAGCCTCTCTGCCGGCGAGGTGGGATATGTCATCTCCGGCGTCAAAACCGTGAGCGATACCCGCATCGGGGATACCATCACCCTCGACGCCAGACCTGCGCCTGCTCCTCTGCCCGGGTTCAAAGACGTCAAACCGGTTGTGTTCTCTTCCCTCTACCCCATCTCTTCAGAGGATTATCAATCTCTCGTGGAGTCTCTTGAAAAGTATAAGCTGAACGATGCTGCCCTTGTGTACCAAAAAGACTCCTCTGCAGCCCTGGGCCAGGGATTTCGCTGCGGCTTTCTTGGCCTGCTCCATCTCGAAATCGTGCAGGAGAGGCTCGAAAGAGAATACGGCCAGGCTTTTATCATGACCGTGCCGAGCGTTCAGTACCAGTTCACGCTCAAGGATGAAAAGATGATCACAGTGGATAATCCTCAGTATTATCCTGATCCTGAAACGATCATGGCTTGTGCCGAGCCTTACATCAGGGCAGCCATCATTGCACCCGAACGGTACATGGGAGCCATCATGAAGCTCTGCATGGAGCGGCGGGGAGTCAATTCCCGTTTCAACTATCCTGCACCGGGAAGGATCGAGGTTCTTTTCGATATGCCCCTTGCGGAAGTCATCGTCGATTTCTACGACAAGCTGAAGACGGTCACCCAGGGCTACGGCTCCTTTGACTATGAGCTGATCGGGTACAGGGAAAGCAGCCTGGTTAAGCTCGACATCCTCGTGAATGGCGAGAAAGTGGACGCCCTTTCCCTCATCGTCCACAGCGACCGCGCAAGGGAGTGGGCGGTTCAGGTCTGCGACCGCCTCAAGGAAGAAATCCCCAGGCACCAGTTCAAGATTGCCATCCAGGGCGCGATCGGCGGGAAAATCATTTCCCGTTCCACCGTCAATCCTTTCCGCAAGGATGTGACCGCCAAGTGCTATGGCGGAGACATCACCAGGAAACGAAAACTCCTGGAGAAACAGAGAAAGGGCAAAAGAAAAATGAAGATGGTCGGATCGGTCATGATCCCTCAGAGCGCTTTCGTGGCTGTGTTAAAGGCGAAAACGGACTGACCCTATGAACCCTGGTCTTTACATTCACGTACCTTTTTGCAAGACCAAATGCCCTTACTGTGCCTTCTACTCTGTCACTTCTCTTTCCCTCGTTACAGAGTGGCTCGAAGCACTGAGAAAAGAGGCTGCCCTTTACACGGATCGCTTTACCCCCTTTGACACGGTTTACCTTGGCGGCGGCACGCCTACCCTCCTCTCCGAGCGAGTGCTGGAAGAGCTCATCCATTGCCTCCATGACCAATTCGCTATCACCGCTGATGCAGAGTTCACGATGGAAGCGAATCCGGATGACGTCACCCCGGGAAAACTGGCCGTTCTTCGGGATCTGGGGGTCAACCGCATCAGCCTTGGTGTCCAGTCCTTTGATGATGAAGAGCTTCGATTCCTGAGGAGAAGACATTCCGCCTCTCAGGCAAAGAAAGCCCTCGATTGGATCAAGGAATCCGGGTTTCCAAAGGTGGGGATGGACCTGATGTACGGCCTGCCCGGCCAGGCAGAATCCGCATGGCTTAGGAATCTGGAGGAGACGATTCGCTTCAACCCGGAACACATCTCCTGTTACCAGTTGACCATGGAGGAGCATACGCCCCTGGGAAAGATGTACGAGGATGGGCAGATCGAGTCTTTGGGTGAAGAGAAAGAGAGGTCTCTTTTCATCCTCACTTCCACATTTCTCCAGGAAAAGGGGTATCTCCATTATGAGATTTCGAACTTCGCCATGGGAAAAGAAAACATGTCCTGCCACAACCTGAAATACTGGCAGCACGCGCCCTACCTGGGGCTCGGTCCTTCAGCCCATTCTTACAGGGATGGCGTCCGATGGTGGAATCACCGGTCTGTGGAGACCTATTGCATGACCCTTGGCCAGGGCCTGCCGCCCGTTGCAGGAGCTGAGACTCTTTCTGAAAACCAATATCACCTTGAACGCCTGATGCTCGGGTTCAGAACAAGGGAGGGACTTTCCGTGGATGAGATCCGCGATTGCCCTCAGGCTGACTCGATCCTCAGGCAGCTTGTCGACTCGGGGCTGGTTGTTCTCAATGGAGACAGGATCAATCCTACCCTGGATGGATATCTCGTGGCTGACAGCCTCCCCCTTCTGCTCGCCGGATAATCTCCCGCTTCTTCCACAGACCCTTTCCCCCTCTTCTTCTCCCATGGGCGCTAACTTACCAGACTGCTGTTCTTTCGTCATTCCGGCAAAAGCCGGAATCCAGACTCCTTTTGCCTTAGTCCGGGATGCCATTTCGCAGACACTGACTTGCGGCCTAGCCGTACCTC
>JAHECH010000191.1 GCA_024641835.1 Deltaproteobacteria bacterium | reverse complement strand
CTCTATCTGGAAATGAAACACTCAGGGGTTATCAACAAGGCCGCCTTGATCTACGGCCAGATGACGGAGCCCCCCGGTGCAAGGGCGAGGGTGGCACTCTCCGCGCTGACCGCAGCAGAGTACTACCGGGATGTGCGGGGCCAGGACGTTCTTCTTTTCATCGACAACATCTTTCGATTTACCCAGGCCGGATCAGAGGTTTCAGCCCTTTTGGGCCGTATTCCCTCGGCCGTGGGTTATCAGCCTACCCTGGGTACAGACCTCGGAGAGCTTGAGGAGAGGATCACCTCTACAACGAAGGGGTCCATCACCTCGGTCCAATGCGTCTACGTGCCTGCGGATGACCTTACAGATCCTGCCCCGGCCACGACCTTTGCGCACCTGGACGGTACCGTGGTTCTCTCAAGACCGATTGCAGAGTTAGGAATCTATCCTGCGGTCGACCCCCTGGATTCCACTTCCAGAATTCTTGATCCCAGCATCGTTGGTGAAGAGCACTACCGGATCGCTCGGCAAACACAGCAAATCCTCCAGAAATACAAGGACCTTCAGGACATCATCGCTATCCTGGGCATGGATGAGCTTTCTGACGAGGACAAGTTGACGGTCGCAAGAGCGAGGAGAATCCAAAGGTTCCTGTCGCAGCCCTTTAATGTGGCGGAGGCTTTCACCGGTCGAAAGGGAAGGTACGTGCCCCTCGCGGAAACGATCCGAGGATTTAGGGAGATCATCGAAGGGAAACATGACGATTTGCCAGAGGCAGCCTTCTACATGGTCGGTCCCATCGACGAGGCTGCGGAGCAGGCTGAGAAAATGGCAGCTGCAGCATAGATAAGAGGTGAGCAAGCCATGGGAAAGCTTTTTTTGGAAGTGGTCACACCTGCAAGAGTCGTGGTGAGCCGCGACGTGGATATCATGGTAGCTCCAGGATCAGAGGGGGAATTCGGGGTGCTGCCAGGGCATGTGACTTTTCTGACCGGTATCGTCCCTGGAGAGCTCAGGTACAATGCCGGCTCTGAGTCAGCATCGCTGGCCGTGACAACCGGCTTTGCTGAGGTGTCCGGCAACAAGGTTTCGGTGCTGGTGGATGCGGCCGAAAAAGCTAGTGAAATTGACCCGGACCGGGTCAAGCGTGCCATGGAAAGGGCTAAAGAAAGGCTGTCCATGGATCGGTCGCTCAAAGAGATCAATTTTATGCGAGCAGAGGCTGCCTTAAAAAGGGCTGTAGCGAGGCTCAAGGTGATCCAAAAAGTCAAATAATCGTTGAAAGATCCATGGTCAAAATAAAGAAGACAAGCGAAATGCTTGTCTTTTTTATTGACCTTTTTTGGCTCTAATTATAGTATACCGTTGTTTTAGGAAATCGCGAGAGCGAATAAGCCTGCAATTCCATAGAGATAAAGCTCTCTAGAAGAGAGATAAAGCTCTCTAGAAGAGAGATAAAGCTCTCTTAAAGAGAGATAAAGCTCTCTTAAAGAGAGATAAAGCTCTCTCAAAGAGAGTTAAAGCTCTCCGAAAGCGAGGGTGATCCAAGGAGTGCCATGCAAAGGGTAGAAGAGATCGATCAGTTTCAAGTGTTGGAAGAGAAGGTGGATTCCTTCATCCGAATGGTGACGAATGTAAAGCGGGAGAGGGAGTCTATGCTCGAAAAACTACATATTCAGGAGGAGAAGATAGCTGATCTGGCCAGCGAAGTGGAGGCCTTGAGAGCCACCAGGGATAAGGTCAAACAGAGGATTCTGTCCCTGCTGGAGAAGATGGAACAGCTAGAAGTCAAGGCCTGATCTTTGTCGAAGATGGTTTGGCGCCGATTCGCAGCGCTTTCTCAAAAGGGGTCACGGTTCTCATGGAACCTGTTAAAGTAAAGATTCGAAACCTGGAATACCTGATCATGTGCGATGAAGACGAAGAAAAAGCTCACAGGATCGCTGAGTTTGTGAACGAGAAACTGAAAGAGGTGGAAGAGGAGGCGAACGGGCTATCCGAAAAAAGAACTGCTATTCTGGCTGCTCTCAACATTGCGAACGACTACTTTGAGCTTTTGAAAGAGCGTGATCAAATACTCGGAACAGTCCGACAAAAAACCCGGGCCTTGATCGAGACCATTGACTCAGCGATAAGCTAGGAATTTATCGCATTGAAATCCCTTCAGAAAGGTGCGACGGCAACCTGAAAGACAGAAAAGGTTTGAGAGGTTGCGCTGGAAGGCAGGAGACCCGGAGATAGGACAAAGAGGACTGAGACGAATGTTCGTACTTATTTTTTCCCTATATGTGACGAAGAATACGTACTTTTTGAAGTGTCAGAAAATATGGGATTGGGTAATGTCTTTGATTTATCCCTGTCAGAGCATGCACGGCGCGTTGCCCATATGGCTCCGGTGCCCGGTCAATCCAGGTCCATCTTTGCATTCCACCACCATCACTTCGCAGCCCCCTCCTTCAAAGGTCAGCTCGGTTCGCTTTTCATAGAGGCAATCTAGCGGCGGTATTCAGCAAGTGTTTCTCTGGTTCCCATGAGATCTGTTCTTGCTGGTAGCTCCTTTTACACACTTGCTGAACTCGTCGATTCACACATAAAGGAAGGTATGTCATGGAACTTTTTCAGCTTATCGGCGCGCTTGTGGCTGGTGTGCTCTCTGGTCTTCTCGTTGGGTTCTGGGCCAGGAGAAAGATGGTGGAACGCCAGTATGAGTCGATCAGAAACTATTCTAAGAAGATCATCAATGAAGCCCATAAGAAATCCAAAGCCCTCAAGAATGAGGCAGCTATTAGAGCAAGAGACACCTTCTATCAGATGAAGGTGGAGTTTGAAAAGGAATCCAAGGAGAAGAAGGAACAGCTTGGAGCCCAGGAGAAGAGGCTCTTCCATAAAGAAGAAAACCTGGACAGGAAGATTGAACAATATGAGCAAAAAGAAAAAAGGAATGCTAAAAGAGAGAAAGACCTCGAGGCTGTAGAGGGGGACTTGAAGGCGAAGCAGGCTCAATACGAGGAGCTTCTCGCGAGGCAGAAACAGGAACTCGAGAGGCTTGCCGGCATGTCGGGGGAGGAAGCAAAGGCCTTGCTGATGAGCTCTATGGAAGAAGAGGCGAAGCATGATGCAGCCAAGGTGGTCCGCAGGATTGAGAACGAGGCAAGGGAGGCGGCACACCGGAAAGCGGAGGAGATCCTTGGGCTTGCCATCAAAAGGTATGCTGGTGATTATGTGGCTGAAAAGACCGTTTCCGTGGTCAACCTCCCGAATGAAGAGATGAAGGGTCGCATCATCGGAAGAGAAGGCCGCAACATCAGGGCCATTGAAGCCGCAACGGGTATTGACATCATCATCGATGATACGCCCGAGGCGGTGATCCTTTCCGGTTTCAACCCGGTACGCAGAGAGGTGGCCAAGATTGCTCTGGAGAGACTGATCGATGACGGCAGGATTCATCCTGCGAGGATTGAAGAGATCGTTGAGAAGGTGAACAAGGAGGTTGAGGAAGGAATCAGGGAGGCGGGCGAGCAAGCGGCCTTTGACATGCAGGTTCATGGCATCGACCCGGAGCTGATCAAGCTCGTCGGGCGGCTGAGGTACAGGTCAAGCTATGCGCAGAATGTGTTGCAGCACTCTCTGGAGGTGGGATTTATTTGTGGGGTCATGGCGTCCGAGTTGGGGCTGAATGTGAAGCAAGCGAAGAGAGCCGGCTTGCTCCATGATATCGGCAAGGCAGTGGACCATGAAGTGGAAGGTCCCCATGCCCTGATCGGAGCGGATCTGGCCAGGAAGTACGGGGAACCTCTGCAAGTGGTGCATGCCATCGCAGCTCATCACGAGGAGGTGCCCCCGGATTCTGTTCTTGCAACGCTGGTGCAAGCGGCAGACACGCTCTCAGGGGCTAGACCGGGGGCGCGGCAGGAAATGCTGGAATCCTACGTGAAGCGGTTGGAGGACCTGGAGAAGATCGCCATGTCCTTCAAAGGGGTCAGCAAATCCTATGCAATCCAGGCAGGCCGCGAAATCAGAATTATGGTTGAAGGCAAAGTGGTTGACGATGACCAATCGTTCATTCTTTGCCGGGATATCGCAAACAAGATAGAAAAAGAGCTGAGCTACCCGGGACAAATCAAGGTCACGGTGATTCGGGAAATCAGGGCGGTGGAATACGCCAGGTAGGCACAGGAACGGTTCACGGCGCAGGGCGCGGCCTACTCCGCCGAAGTAACTTCGGCTACGAAGGCCGGACGGCGCAAGGAAAAACAATCAATGCGATACTGTATTCAACCGTCACCGTGTACCTTGGACCGTATACCGTCTGCGGGGCTGCCCGGTAAGGCTATGAAACGAGTGGTGCCGCGACGGAATTCCTCAGCGAACTTTTGAGACAGGGTACTATCATGGAAACGACAATCTACGACAAGAACGGTGAGCCGGTGGCCTACGTAGCGGACGACTATTCTGGAACCATCTATCTTTGGGACGGAGAACCTGTGGCCTACGTCTACGAGGAAGTCCACGTTTATGGGTTTAATGGGCGGCACCTCGGCTGGTTCAGAGATGACGTTCTTTACAGCCCGGATGGGACGAGGGTGGGCTTCACGTCCGGCACTTGCCCGATAAGTATTTCGAAATCACCCCTGAAGAGCAAGAGAGGTCGGGCCGGTGAAATCAGGCCGCGATGGAAGGCGCCAGCCCCACCGAAGTTCAGTCTCCGTCTGTCCAATCAAGACCTGGGAGAGTTGCTGAAGCAGGGTGGGACGACCTTACCTCCCGTTGAACGGGCAAAGGAATCCGTGAAGGACTGACCTCGCTGTTTTGGCCGGTGATAGCGATCCTCTTTCCCATCTTTTTTTTCTCTGTGAGATGACCACTTCTCAGGTGTTATGCCATGGCTCAAGAACGGCAGATTCTCTACTTGGTGGACGGCAGTTCCTATATTCATCGGGCTTATCACGCCATTCGACACCTCTCGAATTCAAAGGGATTTCCCACCAATGCTGTTTTCGGTTTTTCGAAGATGGTACTCAAGCTCATGGGGGAAAAGAAACCGCAATACCTGGCGGTTGTTTTCGATGCCAAAGGCCCCACCTTCAGGCACGCCCTCTATGAAGGATACAAGGCGACGAGACCCCCCACACCCGAAGACCTGGCAGTCCAAATTCCTTATATCCGGTCGATCGTGAAAGGTCTCAATCTTATGATGATCGAGAAAGAGGGTTTTGAGGCGGATGACGTCATCGGCACTTTGGCAAGGGTCGCAGAAGCAAATCAGTTCGATGTCGTGGTAGTCACCGGAGACAAGGATTTCAGGCAGATCATCTCTCGTCACACTTCTCTGTGGGATACCATGAAAGACAAGTTTACCGATTATGCGACTTTTCTGGGGGAATATGGCATGACGCCGGACAAGATCGTGGACATGATGGGGCTTTCAGGAGACATTTCAGACAATATTCCGGGAGTTCCTGGGATCGGAGAGAAAACCGCCGCTGAACTGATTCGCGAGTTCGGAGACCTTGAAGGAGTGTACAGGAACTTGCATGTCATAAAAAAGAAGCGGGTGAAGGAAAATCTCGAGAAGTCCTACGATGACGCTGTTCTCAGTAAAAAACTGGCTGCCATAGATCGTTTCGTGCCCCTGGATGATGACATCGCGGGACTGAACGTAAAAGAACCGGATATTCAAGCCCTCTCAGCCATATTCAGGGAAATGGAATTCCGGGATCTGTGGGACCAGTTCAACCATCGCAAGGAAACGCCCGAAAGAGATTACCGGTTGGCCGTTTCGGAGCAAGATCTTCTACAGGTGACAAAAAACATCAAGGAAAAGGGAATCGTCTCTCTCGACATAAGGTTGGGGGATGATCGCTCGGTATGCTCGGATCTCGCAGGGCTTTCCTTGTGCTGTGAGAAAAGCCGGGCCTTCTATGTTCCCTTGGGACACCCGTATCCCGGGGCAGATCCACAACTCGGTGTATCAAAGGGGCTCACGCTTCTCAAGGACGTCTTGGAGGACGAGAACATTGCGAAAACGGGCCATGACCTGAAGCGCGCTGCCCTGATATTGAGGTACCACGGTATAGAGCTGAGGGGACTTCATTTTGACACCATGATTGCTTCCTATGTGATCAATCCCGGGCTCAGGCAACATGACCTCGGTCACCTTTCCCAGCGTTTTCTCAACCAGAAGTTGATTTCTTATGAGGATCTTATCGGAAAAGGGAAGAATCGGATCCCCTTTTCAAAAGTGGAACCGGTCAATGCCAAAGTGTATTCCTGCGAGCTTGCCGAGACATCTCTTCAGCTTGAGGAGTTGATGGTGAAAGAACTTCACTCACAGGAAAACGAGGATCTGTTTCACCAGATGGAAATGAAGTTGATTCCTGTCCTCTTAGACATGGAGTGGGCCGGAATAAGAATAGACACTGCATTTTTCATCGACCTGTCACAGCGCTTCAAAGAGCAACTCAAGGCCATGGAGAGTGAGATCTATGAGGAAGCGGGCATGGAATTTAACATCCATTCTCCTCAGCAACTCGCGTATGTACTTTTTGAAAAGCTCCAGCTCCCTGTCCAGAAGAAAACCACCAAGACAAAAACCTATTCGACAGACGTGACGGTTCTGACGAAGCTCTCCATTCTTCCTTACAAGATCCCGCGGCTTCTGTTAAAGTATAGAACCCTTTCTAAATTGCAGTCCACGTATCTGGACGCTCTGGTAAGCATGGTGGATCCAGCTACGAGAAGGATCCATACCTCTTTCAATCAGACCGTGACAGCCACAGGCCGGTTGAGCAGCAGTGATCCGAACCTTCAGAATATTCCCGTCCGGGGGGAAGAGGGGAGAGAAATCCGAAAAGGCTTTGTGGCAGAGGAGGGATGGTCCCTTCTCTCCGCAGACTACAGCCAGATAGAACTTAGGATTTTTGCACATTACTCAAGGGATGCCGCTTTCATCGAAGCGTTCAACAGGGGAGAGGACATTCACACCAGGACAGCGTCAGAAATCCTGGGGCTCCCAGTGGATAAAGTAACGCCCGAAATGAGAAGAATTGCCAAGACCATTAACTTCGGCATCATCTATGGGATGGGACCCCAAACATTGGCCGAAGGGCTGGGCATTGATCTGAAGAGTGCTAAGGATTACATCTCAGCTTACTACGAAAGGTATCAGGGTGTTGCGAGATACAGAGAGGAAGTGATCGCGCTGGCCAGAGATAAGGGGTATGTTACCACCCTCTTCAACAGGAGGAGGTATCTGCCGGATATCAACCATGACCAGAGGGTGATTCGTGCTGAAACGGAACGCATGGCGATCAATACGCCGATCCAGGGAACAGCAGCGGATCTGATCAAGAAAGCGATGATTCGAATCCACGGCACGTTAAAGAAGGAGAGAGTCAGAGCCAGGATGCTTCTTCAGGTGCATGATGAACTCCTGTTTGAAGTTCCTGACGAGGAAATGGAACGGGTAGGTGCCATGGTGAAAGAGGAAATGGAGATGGTATACGAGCTGCATGTGCCGCTCAAGGTGGTTATCAATGTAGGAAAAAACTGGGATGAAGCGCATTGAATAGCCGTGA
>JAHECH010000190.1 GCA_024641835.1 Deltaproteobacteria bacterium | reverse complement strand
TACGGCATCCCCTTCTCCGTCATCCCGTTCAAGGGTCGGGAGACCAGGAAGCCCGCCCCGGAAGACAAGCCGAAGAACCACGTGTACGCCATGGAGGAACGCAAGCTCTTTGAAATCCGGTTCCCTGTTGTGGAGGGGTATGCCTTTGCACTGCGCCGCAACCTGATCAGGGCGAATATCGACAAGATGGAAACCTTGAGCCTTGAACCGGCCACTACCCCTACGGCCGTATTCGTGAGACCGCAAGTCGGATATCAAGTCGGCCACCCTTCGGGAGGGGGAGGTTTTGAGTTTCTCGAACACGACCGCGAGGAATACTATGCAAGCACCCATCTTCAGACCATTAAATTCGAGATTGCGAGACAGGTTGTCTGGTCTCTCACCTCAGGTATAGAGAACGGCAGCGCCAAAGGCAGACTAAGGTCGCGGCATCAGCTTTTTCCCCAGGTTTTCCGCCTTGTGAATGAATATGTGGGGCGGAAGGTGGACTTTCACGGCTGCCAACCTTGTGAACTTGGACTGGCCACCTATGTCGAAAGGGTTAAGGAACGCATGCTGTCTGCGATTGAGCCTGACGACGAGCAGGGTGAACCGCCCCTTCTTCCTATCCTCAACCGCTACAAGCACATCGGTTCAACGGAAGAAGTCAATTTCAAGACGACGAGGCCATGCTACCCCACCACGAGAAGCCACATCAACCAGGTGGTTGCTGACACAAACACTTGGGAACAATCCGCCGCATTTCGGCTGGAACAGGCCAAAGTCGTCTATGCTAAGAACGACCATCTGGAATTCGTGATACCTTATGAGTACCTGGGTGTCAGTCATGCGTACACCCCTGACTTCCTGGTTCGGCTGCTGCTAGATCTAACGCTGGTCCTGGAGATTAAGGGCTATGAGGACGATCAGGACCGCGCCAAGCACCAGGCGGCAGGAAGGTGGGTCTCCGCCGTGAACAACTGGGGGCAACTTGGTCGGTGGGACTTCCACGTGTGCAAAGACCCGCAGATGCTGGGCCGAGAACTAGAGTGGCTGAAAAAGCAAGACATGGAGCGGTAGGATCCATGAGCCAATGTATCCAAACGGGACCGTCAGATAGACAACCTTGTGTAGCAGCTTTACGGGCTCAAGGAGGAAGAGATTGCAGTCGTTGAAGGGTCAGGATAGGGAGATAATGTGAATTTGCGGGCAACTTCGACACAACCTCTTTCATTAGGCAAGCAGATGTGGCAAAATAATATGTACGGTATCGTTTATTGCTCGGGATGGAGATGAGATATCGAAGAGCTATTGCGTTTGACGGAGAGAGGCCCCTGTGGGTGAATTGACAAATCAGCACATTGACTATCTTATCGGTTGTCCCAAGAAGATCATTGATCCACCTAGGCGTGAGATGGCTCTCAGCAATGGCCACTGGCGAAATGGCATGAAGCTACAATCAACGGATGGGCAGCATGATTTCTCGGTGTTCATGAGGAAAAATGAAGATTTTGAAGAAAACTTCTCCATGGGGCTTGTGTATTCTCCGAAGGATGTAAGAGGTGACGTCTGCATCTTCAGATGTAACGGCCCTCATGGCCCGCATGTAAGCTTTGATCACCATGATCGACACCATATCCACGTCGCTAGGGAAGAAACACTTAACTCGGGGTTAAAGGCTGAAAGAACCGCTTTTATTACACTAGAATACGCCTCGTTCGACGATGCGCTCGGGTATTTTCTGAAGAAGTGCAACATTACTGACGCTGAGAAGTATTTCCCCAATATTCTCCAAAGGAGACTCTTTGAGGGCGAGGAAAAGAAATGAAAGAATACCTTGATCTTTTGAGAAGACAGTTTAACGACCGGGTTCGTTTTTCAGAGAAACGGCCCGGCGTTTATCAGCTCATAGCGCCTTTTTATCATGAAGACGGCGACATGATAGAAATCTATCTCGACAATCCTGAAGGGGATGGAAAGATAAAGATTAGTGACCATGGAATGACGCTCATGAGGTTATCCTACGAGTATGAAATCGACACTCCCAACAAGAGAAGGATTTTCGATAAGATGCTTTGTGAGAACCAAGTGAGAGAGGAGAGCGGACGGATATTCATCGAGACCCAACCAGCGGCCCTCTATCCAGCCGTATTGCAGTTCGCCCAGGCTGTGGGGAAAATCGCCAATATGCGGCTTTTCAAACGTGAGGTCATAAGCAGCCTTTTCTATGAGATGCTCGATGAGTTCGTGATGGAAAGCCTAGTCCGGTTCGGGCCTAAGCCAGATGCGTTGCCCATCCCTGAGAGAGATGACCTGGAGGTGGACTATGAACTCCAAAAAGTAGCAAAGCCCATCTATATCTTCGGCGTGAGGGATGTTGCTAAAGCAAGGCTAACCACCATCTCCTGCCTTGAGTTCCAGAAGGCGAGAATCCCCCATAAGAGCATTGTGGTCCATGAGGACTTTGAATCTTTGGCTAGGAAAGACCGGAAGAGAATCACCAGTGCAGCCGACAAACAGTTCGTAGATCTTGAAGACTTCAGAACCCACGGGGAGGAGTTTGTAGAAAGGAACGCCGCCTAGAAGAATTGATTACATAGCTGACCCTGTCTTGGCCATCACAGCTTTTCTCTTTCGGAATCCAGGAAAGGGGTTTTTTACTGTCGTCCTACCAAAATCATTGCAAAATTCTGGGGATCTGCTTTAATGGGCAACAGTTGTAGTAGCCGACCACCCAGCCCACGGCTCAATACCCGGCCATAACTGAAAAATACGTTAAATCCTTGAGTCTCTTTACCGGAGCCGTGTCATCTTTATCCTATTAAGCCTGGTCGTGGTGGGCGCAATGAACCTTGATTTCTAGGGAGTGAGAAGTATGGAGCAGAGTATAAAACTCATGGTGGATGGCAAGACTTACGAACTGCCTATTTTGGTTGGGACAGAGGGGGAAAGGGCGATAGATATCTCCCAATTACGTCAGATGACAGGCCTGATCACTCTTGACCCGGGTTTTGCCAACACAGGCAGCTGCAAGAGCAGCATCACTTTCATGAATGGAGAGAGAGGCATCCTTCGTTACAGGGGATACCCCGTTGAAGAGCTCGCAGAACATTCCACTTTCGTTGAGACGGCTTATCTCCTGATCAACGGGGAACTTCCCACCCGTAAGGAGCTGACCCGTTTCTCGGTCATGCTTAACGACCATTCCCTGGTTCATGAGGACATGAGAGAGTTCTTCCAGAACTTCCCTCGAAGAGCCCATCCCATGGGCATTCTCTCCTCCATGGTCAATGCTATGCGCGCCTTCTATCCGGAGCTCCCCGATCGAACAGAGGAAGAAGAGACCAATGTCTCTTTCGCCAGGCTGCTCTCCAAGGTGAGGACCATGGCCGCCATGTCTTACAGGATTTCCAGGGGGCATACGGTTGTCTACCCCAGACCCGACCTTTTGTACGCAGCCAATTTCCTGAATATGATGTTCTACTCCCCTGTTCGTCCTTACGAAATCGATCCCGACGTTGTGAATGCTCTGAATGCTTTCTGGATCCTCCACGCGGATCATGAGCAGAATAGCTCTACCGCTGCTGTCCGGCTGGTGGGGAGCTCTAGGGTGCATCTTTATGCGGCCATTTCTGCGGGCATCTGCGCCCTGTGGGGCCCCCTGCATGGAGGTGCAAATCAGGCGGTGATCGAAATGCTTACAGCGATCCAGGCCAACGGCGGCGACGTTGCGCCTTTCGTTGCCAGAGCCAAAGACAAGAACGATCCTTTTCGGCTCATGGGGTTCGGACACCGGGTCTACAAAACCTACGATCCAAGAGCTCGAATCATGAAAAAGGTCTGCGACAGGGTGCTCAACAATCTGAAGCGTCATGACCCTCTTCTGAATATTGCGATGAAGCTCGAGGAGGTGGCGATCAAAGACTCCTATTTCATAGACCACCATCTTTACCCTAATGTGGACTTCTACAGTGGGATCGTCCTGAGAGCCATGGGTATCCCTCTGAACATGTTCACCGTTATGTTCGCCATCGGACGCCTCCCAGGTTGGATCAGCCAGTGGAAAGAGAGTATCGATGATCCTGAGCGCAAGCTCCACCGGCCACGGCAGGTTTATGTCGGTAAGAATAAAAGAAATTATGTTCCTATCGATGGAAGGGGTTGAGCTGCTTCTTTGAAGCCCATGGTCTTCCACCCCTTGTTTGATGACGGAATTCAAGCTCAGTTGAGAGCCACGGGAGACATGATGCACCTGGACATTTTTGAGAACATGGGGGCTCCGTACCTGAGAAAGTACATTGAGTTTCTTCTCTGGCATTATCGCGTTATCGATGCCTTCTGGTACATCTACGTAAGTGAGCATTTTGATGAGCCTACAGCAGACCGGCTCAACGAAAAGGTCTGGGGCATGGTCCCAGGGATGGCTGCTAAAGACCTCATCGCAAGATTCCACATTGAAGAAAAAGGCCTGCCGGGCTTTGTCAAAGCCCTGAGGTTCTTCCCCTGGTGTATCCTCATCGGCTACCAGATCACAGAATCAAAAAGCGAGGTCCTCATTTCCGTCCCCTCCTGTGCCACCCAGGAAGCCCGGCTCAAAAGAGGCTTGAGAGAATACCATTGCAAAGAAATGCACAGGCGTGAGTTCGACAGTTTTGCCAAGGCCATTGATGATCGCATAGAGACAGAGTGCCTTTTTGCGCCACCGGGTCCTCATCCAAAGGATCTCTTCTGTCAGTGGCGGTTCAATCTTCGCGACAAGACCACGGGAGTCTGATAAAGTTTGAATGAAACGGCCGAAGGAAACATTGCAGAAAGAAATTCTAGAGGAACTCTACTCAAGGTACAATCACCGGAAATTCGTGCACCCTGATCCTCTGGAGTTTCTTTATCCCTATACAGACCTTCGAGACCGCGAGATCGTCGCACTGATCGCCTCATGCCTCGCCTATGGAAGAGTGATTCAGATCTTGCGGAGCGTCGCCTCGGTGCTGGGACGGATGGACCCATCGCCTTATCTTTTTTTGATGAATGCTTCTTACAAACAGATCCGAGCTTCTTTTTCAGGTTTCAAGCATCGCTTCACTGGGGAGGAGGACCTTTCCTCAATGTTGTGGGCCGTGAGAGCTGCCATTGAGGAATACGGGTCTCTGCAGCAGTGTTTTATGGCTGAATTGAAAGAAGATGATGAGACCGTGCTTCCGGCTCTCACTGCCTTTGTCAAGGCGCTGAGCTTAAAGTTCCCTAGGTGCCTGGATGGTTTTCTCCCCTGCCCGAGCAAAAGGAGTGCCTGCAAAAGGCTTCATCTTTTTCTGAGGTGGATGGTGAGGCGTGACGAGGTCGACCCGGGGGGGTGGGACCTCGTGCCAGTCTCCAAGCTGATGGTCCCCCTGGATACCCATATGCACAGAATGGGTCTTGTCCTCCGCCTGACCACCAGGAAGCAGGCTGACCTTCAGACGGCGATAGAGATCACGAATGCTTTCAGAAAAGTTGCCCCACATGATCCGGTGAGGTATGACTTTGCACTGACCCGGTTGGGTATCCGAGATGACCTGAGCCCGCAAGAATTCATTGCAGCCTGCGGCATTGCCTAAGGAGGGCCCCATGAAGATTTTCATGACTGGCGGAACAGGGTTTGTCGGTCACAACCTGACCAAGCGCCTCACAGCGCAAGGCCATGAGGTTACCGTGTTGACCCGTTCCATGAGAAGATCGCTGCCTCTGCTGCAAGGGGCCTCGTATCTGGAGGGCAACGCAGTTGAAAAGGGAGCGTGGCAGGAGAAGGTTTCGGGCAAGGATGGCGTGATTAACTTGGCCGGGGCATCCATTTTCAAGCGATGGACGGATGCGTATAAAAAGGAGCTCCGGGATAGTCGAATACTGACCACCCAGAATCTGGTGGAAGCTTTTTCCGCCCCAAAATCCCAAAAGCCATTCCTCTTCAGCACCTCTGCCGTCGGCTATTATGGATTCCATGAAGATGACGAGCTTGACGAGACGAGTCCTCCTGGCGACGGCTTCCTTGCATCGCTAGCTCAGGAGTGGGAATCAGCAGCTCTCAAAGCAGAGGGGTATGGGGTAAGAGTGGTCCTGATGCGCTTTGGGGTTGTTCTGGGTAACGGCGGAGGGGCCTTGAAGGAAATGATCCCTGTCTTCAAAAAATACCTGGGAAGCCCTCTCGGAACTGGAAAGCAGTGGTTCTCATGGATACATCTCCACGATTTGGCTAGCGTCTATTCGTTCTTGCTTGACCACGAGGATATTTCAGGCCCGGTCAACTGTACTTCGCCCGAGCCGATCCGGAACCAGGAAATGACGAAGACCCTCGGCGAAGTGCTCGGAAAACCCACTTTCATGCCTGCACTTCCTGGTTTCCTCATTCACATGGTCCTTGGAGAATTCGGTTCGGTGCTCTTGAAAGGACAGAGAGTGCTGCCAAAGAAGCTCCTGGAAAAAGGCTTCCGTTTCCAATTCCCGGTTTTGAAGGAGGCCTTGAGGGAGATTACTTCCCAAGGGAGCTGAGTGTTCAAGCAGAGTCAAGCAGAAGCGAGGCGGAAACGCTTCTTGCCCTAGCTCTTCTGCCAGTTCTATGCTCCGGGATGATCCTTCACAAGCCTTGGGTAGGGTGGTTTGTAGGGAATGCGATACATGATGTGAACGTCATCCGTGTTCATGTCATAGATTTCATAGCGCTCAACTCCACGGCCGTCCCACGAATTGAATTCGCCCATACCTTTGTCTCGGATGACGGTGAAGAGCTCGGTCTCTTCTGGCTCATAAAAGAACTCTTCATCAGGAAAATCTTCTGCCGGGATGCTGTAGACGACCGCGAAGTACTTTGCGTCATCTGGCTTTCTCTCTTCCACGTCACCAATCAGGGATTGATAGCTGATCCCCATGTCTAGGTTTTCTTCGATCAGTTTGGCTTCTTTCCACACCCTCAAAGATACGACCTTTTCATTTTCTTTATTGTTCATGGATTCTCTCCGTCAGTTCTCCATTCTCAACATGATCACCCCGTACTGGATCTCCTATAAATGGAAGATCCCCTCTTCGAACGTTTCACCCAATCATTCCCTGCCATGATCAAAAAAGGGGTTTAGGGTGATCATGATTTCTTATATGCCCTTTTGGTTCCACAGGTCAAGCTGAATAAACCGCCCTTTGAGCTTCCTTACGCACCATCTTTGCTGAGAGTACTAGAGTTCAATTTGTCCGATTATAGATTGGGACATTTTGTGTGTCAACAAAAAGCCGATACAATATATAGTAGGTGCATCACAAAACCATGATCTGAAGTTTCTTCCGCCTCCATCTCACTTCATCGACCCGGCCCCTGGAAATCACGAGTTTTCGAGGCCCTCTTGATTTCGCCCCACGGGCTCTACGCAACGTTGGATGGGGTAAAGACTTTTTGGGTTCTCTGAGACGGCGACCTTCCCAGTGCTTCTCCAAAATGCTCTTGACTTGGGAGAGATTTTTCTGCTTTCATCATCAGGGGAAAAATTCCCAGCGCTGTACCTCCTTTCATGAGGTTTCCCATGACCAAACTCAGAATGTGCCCCGCCTGCTCCTAGCAGGACGATTCTTTTGTTCTGTTAGGAGCCCACCCGGCCTGTTTCTGGACT
>JAHECH010000189.1 GCA_024641835.1 Deltaproteobacteria bacterium | reverse complement strand
GTCCTTGCCCGTCACAGCCGATTCGATCGCTTCGCTGATGGCAATCCCGAGGCTCCCCGGTGAATCGGGATTTTCGGCCAGGATCTTCTGTCCCGCTTTTGTCTCCGTGCTCGGGCTGGCTACGCAATTCGCCCCCCAGGTCTCCATCATCATCCGGCGATAAGGCTTCTGATTGAAGCTGATCTTGACCATGTAGACCTTGCATTCGATACCGAAGAAGGCGCAGGCCATGGACAGGGCGCTGCCCCACTGGCCGGCACCCGTTTCTGTCGTCATCCTCTTGGTTCCGGAGATCTTGTTGTAGTAGGCTTGCGGAACAGAGGTGTTGGGCTTATGGCTGCCTGCGGGGCTT
Organism: Deltaproteobacteria bacterium; assembly: GCA_024641835.1. GTDB lineage: Bacteria > Desulfobacterota > DSM-4660 > Desulfatiglandales > HGW-15 > JAHECH01. Next base: position 7,266 of record JAHECH010000189.1, on the reverse strand, counting down.
ACTCCCTCGTTCTTGAAATAAATCCTGGCCGGAGTCTTGAGGTACCTTTCAAGGTTATAAGCCCTGTAAAGAGGCGTCGGCCTCCAGATCGTGTAGATCTTCAGGACCTCTTCAGGAATATCGATGAATCTCTTGGGGCTGACCTCCTGCTCGATCAAAGGCATGGGGAAGATGGGGGCCAGATCCTCTGGACCGACAGGTTTTCCGGTCCCCGGATGCAAAGGCGGCTCCATGGGTGTAGGCATATCTGCCAGGATGTTGTACCATTGACGCGGCAATTCGGACTCGGGTAGAAAGATTTTCTTGACCTCCATAATCCCTCCTTTTTTTCCTAAGAATGGTTTCTGTTTCAGCCCGCAAAATGTTCCTGTGCAGGCGACCCTCCTGTCCCAGTGTCAAACCACGAAACATTTGAAACACAAGGATCTTCTCTTAATAAAGCTCCATGAAGATCCTCCAGAAAGAGACCACATCCTGAGAGCAGGATGTGGGAATCAGAAAGTAACCGGTTCTTTGGGGTGCTGCGCCAGAGCAGAAAATTGCCAGCATTTAGAAGGAGATATATAGGAAGCTGTATACTTTAAGGTCCTTGGGGTGTCAAGAGGATTTTCTGGAATGACTTCCCTGTTCCCCCAGGCGGATCATTTGTTTTCACTTTCAAAATGGAGGGAAAAAGTCTAAAATAATTATGTTAATTGCCCTTTATCTCAAAGAGGAGAAGCCCTTAGCATGAGGGGTTGACCAAGCTATCGCTCGTCCGGACCTTGGCTCCGAAGCGAGGCTCTGGGATCAGGGTCGAAAACGTGCCACGGTCTGCGTGGAATGGGAAATGGTGTAAGGAGCTGAGCCGACCCTGGTCGATGGAGTTGGGTATGAGAGAGAGAATCATCAGAGAGGTAACCGCTCCTCAACGGAGCCTGACTTATTATAAAGCCCTCCATGATATTGCGAACCAGATCCACGCAGCGAAGAATATCAATGAAATCCTGATCAATCTCAAAGATCAAATGATGAGGCTCTTTGATGCGGACAGGATCACCATATACGTCGTAGATGGGAAAAGGAAAGAGATCTACTCGCGGTTCAAAGCGGGAAACAATCCTGAAGAGATCCGCTTGCCCGTCACTAACAAGAGCATTGCTGGTTACACCGCCAACAATGCACAAACCATCAATATCGTAAACGCCTACGACAGCCATGAACTGACCATGATCAATTCGGATCTCTCCTTCGACAAAAGCTGGGATGAAAAATTCGGCTATTCGACAAAGCAAATCTTAGCGGTTCCCATTTTCTACAAAAAGTATGTCATCGGCGTCCTCCAGCTCGTCAACAAGAGAAATGGCGACCGGTTCAGCTTGGAAGACCAGAACTCGGCACTGGAGATGGCCAGCGTTCTCGGCATCGCTTTCTTCAATCAAAAGAAGCTTGCCGAGCAGCGGAGAAAGCGGACCAAGTTCGACTATCTTATCCAAAACAACATCATCTCCGAGAAAGAGCTGGAAAAGGCCATTGCCATCGCCAGGCAACAGGGAAAACCCATTGAATCGGTTTTCATTCAGTCCCTTAGGGTGAAAAAGGAGGAGGTGGGCCGCTCCCTTGCCGAGTACTACAACTGTGAATACGTGCCCTTCAACGCCAATTGTCCTATTCCTGGGGATCTCCTGGCCAAGCTGAAGCACCCCTATCTCAAAACCAACCTGTGGGTCCCATTGGGAAGGGAGGACAGCGCGGTCAAGATTCTTATCGATAACCCCCAGAGGCTGGATAAAATCGACAGTGTGAAGTCGTTGCTTCCGGCAGCGAAGTATGTATTTGCTGTTGGTCTCAAGGAGGATATTCTCCAATTCCTGGAACACTTCTACGGGGCGCCCCAGATGAAAAACGAAGGATCCATAGATGACATCCTCGGCAAACTGGACACGGGAGGTGAAGAGGAGCTGGAAGGGGGCATAGAAACGCTCACGGAAAATGACAGTGTCATTGTCCAGCTTGTGAACAAGATCATTACCGATGCACACAGGAGGAATGCCTCAGATATCCACATCGAGCCCTATCCTGGCAGAGAAGGGGCGGAGATCCGATTCCGAGTGGACGGCATCTGCCATAGGTACCAGACAGTGCCGTATAATTACAGGCGAGCCTTGATTTCGAGATTAAAAATCATGGCTGATCTCGACATTTCTGAGCGCAGGAAGCCTCAAGACGGGAAGATCCGGTTCAAGAAATACGGATCTCTGGATATTGAAGTGCGGGTGGCGAGCGTTCCCACGGTTGGAGGCGAAGAGGATATCGTGCTGAGGCTTCTTCAAACTGGAGCACCCATTCCCCTCAAAGATATGGGGATCAATGAAAGAGACTACAATCTTCTGTTGAATATGGCATCCAAACCCTATGGAATCATTCTCGTGGTCGGGCCTACGGGAAGCGGAAAGACGACTACCCTTCACTCTGTCCTGGCTCATATCAACAAGCCTGAAACAAAAATCTGGACAGCGGAGGACCCCGTGGAAATCACCCAGCGAGGGCTCCGTCAGGTACAGGTGCTTCCCAAGATCAATTTTGATTTCGCCGCGGCACTTCGGTCATTCTTGCGCGCCGACCCTGATGTGATCATGGTGGGGGAGATGAGAGACCATGAAACCGCTTCCACCGGTATAGAGGCTTCCCTGACAGGACATCTTGTTCTGAGCACGCTCCACACCAACAGCGCTCCAGAGACCGTCGTACGGCTTCTCGACATGGGCATGGATCCCTTCAATTTCGCTGATGCTCTTCTGGGCGTTCTTGCCGAGCGTCTTGTGAGGACCTTCTGCAAGGATTGCAAGGAACCTTACCATCCTACCCGTGCGGAATATGATACCCTGGCGCGTGCTTATGGCAGAGACTTTGATTCCCTGGGGTTCCCGTATACGGATGACCTAATCCTGCACAAAGCGAACGGATGTGAAGGATGCGGCAAAACAGGATACAAGGGCAGGGTGGCGATCACGGAACTTCTGGAGGGGACGGACGAGATGAAAGCCCTCATTCAGAGTAAGGCAAACGCCGATGCCATCAGAGAACGGGCCATGAATGATGGGATGAAGACCCTGATGCAGGATGGTATCCGGAAGGTGTTCCTCGGCATCACGGATCTAACACAGGTGAGGAAGGTCTGTATCAAGTAAAGAAGAAGCTATCCTGCAACCCTTATGACTCATCCCGATGACGCTGCAAGCCATTAACTGAGCCGCGACACCGGACCACGGTGTTCTGCTCATCCAAAAGACCCGGGTTCTTCGCCTTTCCTTTCCCTCTCCATAGCAGTTACATCCTGACGGTGGCGTGAACAGCTCCGCCCGCCTCACCCCACATGATTGTTGGATGGGGCGAGCTGCTCAAGATCTCGCTCGCCTAACAGTACCGAAGTTTGGTTCTGTGATTGATGGGATGGGCGACGCCGCTGATTGACCCTTGCCCGGGTTGCAGGACAGAAAAAGTATACTTGACTTCTTGAGCGAACGTTTTATTTTTCTTGAGCAAAGGTTCAACAGGCTGCCCCTCTGGGGCAACAAAGCCGCACCATAGGGTCCGGTCGATGGGAATCAGTGAGGCCTCAGCAGGCCAGGAGATCGGGGTGAAGAAAACTCGCCAAAAACTCATTCGCGCAACTGAGAGTCTTCTCCAAAGAGACGGCCTAGCTCGGGTGACCACGCGCGGGATTGCACGTGAGGCGGGTGTTGCGGAAGGGACCCTTTACCACCACTTCCACGACAAGGCCGGGCTGCTCCATGCGGTGGCCCAGGAAAGCATGGGCGCTTTTCGCGAAGTTCTGGAGGGCCTTCCGTTGCAGGTGGGACAGCGCACAGTGCGCGAAAACCTGGAGCACATGCTGGAGGCCGCATTCGATTCCCAGTTGAGAATCGCGCCGATACTATGCTCTCTGTTCGCTGACCATCAGTTGCTGCTGCGCACTCGGGAAATCCTGAACGAGCGCCGCATCGGTCCGCAATGCTCCGTCGAAGCCCTTGCCGCTTACCTGCAAGCGGAACAGCGGCTGGGGCGCGTGGCCGTTGACGTAGTGCCGGGGTCCGCGGCGGAACTTTTGCTCGCAGGCAGCTTCCATGCGGCAGTGTTGGATCATCTTCTCGCGCGGCAAATGAATCCGGCAGCTGCCCGCCTAAGACTCCAAGAGACGGTACGGACGCTCTTGACCGGCCTTAAGCCGCGTATTTCGGGCGAGTCTTCCGCCCCAAAAGACAGGAACGTAGAATTATGAAACGGGTCTCTATACGCACGACTGTCGCCGGTGTCGTGGTGATTTTCCTGGCCGGTTGTGCGGTCGGTCCCCAACTCGGTTCCCCGGAATTTCCTGCCACCGGCTCCTACACCGCGTCGCCCATGCCCTCGCACACCGCAAGTGCGCCGACCGACGGCGGCAAAGCGCAGCGCTTCGCCTTCGCGCAGCACTTGTCCGCAGAGTGGTGGACGCTGTTTCACTCGGCGGAGCTCAACGCACTGATCAAGCAAGGACTTGCGGATAGCCCCTCTCTGTCTTCGGCCGGGGCCGCGCTGCATGAGGCACAGGAGAACCTCCGCGCTGCAACCGGGGCATTGCTTTATCCGGGCGTCGACGCAAGCGTCCAGGCGACACATCAGCGCGCCCCCAGTGCATTGACCGGAGCGCCGACGGAGGAATTCGACCTTTATAACGCCTCGGTTAACGTATCTTACACGCTCGATCTGTTCGGGAGATCGCGGCACCAGCTCGAAGCGCTGCGGGCCCAGGTCGACTATCAACGCTACCAGTTCGAGGCAGCATATCTGTCGCTTACGGCGAATATCGTGACAACCGCTGTCGGGGAAGCGTCGTTGCGAGCGCAGATCCGAGCGACCGAGGAGATCCTTGCTTCGGAAGAGAAACAGCTCGATGTGGTGAAGAGACAGTTCGAGCTCGGCGCCGTGCCCCGGACATCGGTGCTGTCACAGCAGACGGAACTCGCAAAAACAAGGGCGACACTGCCGCCGCTTGAAAAGCAGCTCGCGTACACCCGGCATGCGCTTTCGGTGCTGGTCGGGCGGCTGCCGAGCGAGGGGAAGTTGCCGGAATTCCAGCTTCAGTCCCTGCAATTGCCGGAGGTGCTGCCTGTCAGCCTGCCTTCGTCCCTGGCGCATCAGCGTCCCGACATCCGTGCGTCGGAAGCGCTGCTGCACCAGGCGGGCGCTGAAGTGGGCGTTGCAACCGCGAACCTCTATCCGCAAATCACTCTGAGCGGTAGTTATGGGGTTGAGGCGTTCAACACAGGCGATCTGTTCAACAGTCAAAGTGTGATCTGGAACCTTGGGGCCGGTCTTCTGCAGCCGATTTTTCACGCCGGCGAACTCAGCGCAAAACGCCGCGCTGCGATCGCCGCGTATGATCAAGCGGCGGCGCAATACAGGGAGACCGTGCTCAAGGCTTTCCAGGACGTGGCGGATGTGCTGCGTGCGCTCGAAACCGATGCCTGGACGCTCCAGGCGCAGTCACAGGCCGAGGCGGCAGCCCAGGCAACTCTTGATTTGACGCAGAAGCAGTTTGAACTCGGCGCGGTGAATTACCTGTCCCTGCTCGTCGCTCAGCGTGATTACGAGCAGGCGCGGATCAATCTGATTCAGGCACAAGCGGAACGCTATTCGGATACGGCCGCCCTTTTCCAGGCGCTCGGAGGCGGCTGGTGGAATCGTGGATCGACACCTGACGGCGCCACGCCAGAAAAGAAAAATGACTGACCGGGCGGCTACAGCCCGTTTCCTCCAACAAAGAGGTTGAAAATGACCAAGCGTATGGTGATCATGCTGATCCTCGTCGGCCTGCTGTTGGGCGGGATTTTCGGCTTTCAGGCGTTCAAGGCCCACATGATGCAGAAGTTCATGGCGGCGCAAGGAGCGCCGGTGCAGACCGTATCGGCGGTCAAGGCGAGCGAAGAGACCTGGCAGACGCAGCTCGAAGCGGTTGGCTCACTTCGGGCGTTCCGCGGGGCGGATATCGCTCCGGAAGTGAGCGGCATCGTGTCGCGTATTCACTTTAAGTCAGGACAAGAGGTGGATGCGGGTGCTCTGCTCGTGGAACTCAATGCCGACGCCGACATCGCGAAGCTTCAGTCACTTCAGGCCCTAGCGGAACTCGCCAAACAAACGTACGCGCGTGACCAGCAGCAGTTCAAGGACAGGGCGGTCAGCCAGGCGACACTCGATTCTGACACGGCGAAACTGAAAAATGCCGACGCACAAGTCGCCGAACAGCAGGCATTGGTAGATAAAAAGTTTATCCGCGCACCCTTCGCCGGGCGTCTGGGCATCCGGGCGGTCGATCTTGGCCAATATCTCAATGCGGGCACGCAGATTGTAACCCTGCAGGCGCTCGACCCCATCTACGTCGATTTCTACCTGCCGCAGAAGTCCGTCAGGCAGGTTGCGATCGGTCAGAAAGTCTCGGTCAACGCAGACGCCTTCCCCGGGCAGGCTTTCGATGGGGAGATCACGGCAATCAATCCCAAGGTCGATGTCAATACGCGGAACGTGCAGATTCGCGCGAAGATCCACAACCCGAAATCTTTGCTGCTGCCGGGCATGTTTGCTACGACGGAGATCAAATCGGGCAAGGCGCAACGCTATGTCACGCTTCCGCAGACGGCCATCACCTTTAACCCTTACGGCAGCACCGTCTTCCTGGTCGAGGCTCATGGCACCGGTCCCGATGGCAAGCCAGCCCTGGTCGCACAGGAAAAGTTCGTGACGACCGGCGAAACGCGTGGGGATCAGGTGATGATTCTTGACGACGTGAAGGCAGGGGACATGGTCGTGACCTCCGGCCAGATAAAATTACGCAGTGGCACGCCGGTGATCGTCAACAATACGATTGAGCCGGCCAATGAAGCCGCGCCGCAGGTCAAAGACGAGTGAGCGGGGGAAATTTATGAAATTTACCGATATCTTCATTCGCCGCCCGGTGTTGGCGACCGTTGTAAGCCTTTTCCTGCTCGTGCTCGGCTTGCGTTCGATGGGGATTCTCCCGGTACTGCAGTTCCCGCGCACGCAGAATGCCGTGGTGACCGTGACCACGGCCTATACAGGAGCCGACGCAGAACTGGTGGCGGGCTTCATCACGACGCCCCTGGAGAATTCAATTGCCCAGGCGAACGGTATTGACTACATGACGTCCACGAGCACGGAAGGTCTCAGCACGATCACTGCCAACCTGCAGCTCAATTACGATTCCGATAAGGCGTTGATCGAGATCAATAC
>JAHECH010000188.1 GCA_024641835.1 Deltaproteobacteria bacterium | reverse complement strand
TATGTTGCGAGTTGATCTAACCCAATAGAGAGAGGGAGTTTTCGTCTCTTCGCTTGGGAAGTAACGAATCGGCAGGGGTGTCGATGGGTTATCGCCGATTTCGGCGGTGTAAGGTTTGCAGCAGGCAACATAATCTTTTCCCTCCGAGTGCACTTCTCCCTGTTGTCGCCGGACTGTTTTCCTCCTGGTTCTAAAGGGTGTCGAGCCACGCCATGATGTCCTGTTTTCCCTCCCATTGGAGTAATTCATCTATCTTCGGGTCATTGGTTATGACCGATTGCATGTACTTGATAAAGCCGCTCTGAATGTGGCGTCTCCGGTTGAGATCGAGCTGCAGATAGGTCATGGTGGACTGGAGATTGTCATGGCCCAAGCGGTTCTTGATATCCGTGATAGCTTGGCCCCTGTAGAGAAGATCCATTGCCCTGGAGTGCCGGAAGGAGTGAACCGGATTGATGTTTTGAAGGCGTTTAGGGGACAACGCCTTGGTGAGATGCTTTTGACAGATACGATAGATACCGTGGCGGGTGAGTTCCTCTCCCCGTTGGCTCACAAAGAGACGGTGCTGATAAAGGGGCTTTGGAGTGATGCGATATTTTTGGATGTAGAGACGAAGGAGTTGAGTGGTCCTCTTCTCGAGTTCTATCAGCCGGAATCGATCTCCCTTTCCCAGGATGGCCAGGGTATTTTGCTGGGGGTTGAAGTAGTCGAGATTGAGGGTGGCGATCTCAGAAGCCCTGGCGCCTGAGTCGAAAAGGAGATGAAGCAGGACATAATCCCGGAAGCCCTCTTTTCTTCTAAGGTCGACCGTGTCAAAGACCTTCAAGATTTCATCATGGTAGAGGAATCCGATCAGAGTCTTCTGATAACGCTTTTGGGGGATGTTCAGGATAGTATCTGCCAGTTTTCGTTGATCTGGATGCATAAAGCGGATCATTTTGGAAAAGGATTTCAGGGCAGCGAGTCGATGGTTCCTGGTCCTTGGGAGATTTTTTCGCTCTCCTTGGAGGTCATCGAGGAATGAGAGGATGAGCTGGGAGGAGATATGTTCTGTCCTGAGGGATCGGATCTTGATGCCGTAATACTTTGCGGCGAAGGGCAGAAAGAGTTTGAAGGCATCCCTGTAGGCGCGGACGGTATAAGGGCTGACCCCCTTGATGTGGGGAAGATATTGGTTGAAGAACTGGTGGACAAGGGGGTTGAGTTTCATTCTTTTCTTTTCTGCCAAAGGGAAAAATCGACGAGATCTTTGCGACTCTTTGCATCCGCCACCCTCAGATACACCGAAGTGTATTTGTATTCGCTGTGACCCATGTAGGCGGCCAGCACAGGAAGTGCATTTTGGGGGGATTGCCCCCTCTCTTTGATGCTGATCAAAGTGTTGACCGCAAACGAGTGCCGAAGGCAATGGGGTGTAGGCTGGGTGAAGTTCATATTGCCAAGGACCCTTCGTCTCTGATCGAGGCCGATCTTTTTCAGGGTCTCATGAAAGACATATTCGATCTGCCCGCGTTTTAGAGGCCCATGGTCTTCCCCCGCCAGGAGAAAGGGGTTGGGGTCATGAGGATGAAACGATTTTCGCACCGAGAGGTAGTTCTCGATGTCGATCATGACGGCCTTGGGGAGAGGGACCAATCGTTGCTTCTTGAACTTGGTCTTTTCGATATAAAGAGTGCCGTCATCCCTGCGGTAATGATTTTTCATCACCTTCAGGGGTTCTGATATTCTCATGCCGCACCGGGCCAGGAGGAGCACGGTCAGGTATATCGCCAGGTCAATCAAGAAGTGCTTCTCGTTTCGACGCACCCTATTGCAAAGAGCTTGAAGCAAATGATCGATCTGGTCGGGGGAGAGAACAAAAGGGATGATGGTATTTTCCTTGAGAGGGGGAATGTCCTGAAGGGGATTATCAACCACATACTCTTTACGCAAGAGGAAGTTGAAGAAGCCCCTCACTGATGAGAACACGTGGTTGACACTGCGTGGCTCCATCTCCAGGTTGGCTCTCATCTCAAGGAAGTAGAAGGGCTGGAGGGAGTGCCAAGCGGCATTTGTCTGTCTCAGGTAACGATCAAAGATAAGGAGGTGAACCCGAGAGCATCTTGTGTTGTATCCCAGGGTTTGTCGGTAAGCGATAAAATCGTTCAATTGTGGAGCGAGGAAACTTTCAAAGTTCTTCATTGAAGAGCACCTTCCTCATAAGCTTGGCGTCGATATGAAGATATCTATGGGTGGACTGGATGTTTTGATGCCCCAACATCTCTTTGACCTCATAGATGGAGCGTCCCATGACGAGGAGATTCTGAGCATAGGTATGCCTGAGCCAGTAGGCCGACGAGGGGAGCCCCGCCTGTTTCATGGCTTCTCTGATAGATCCAACCACATTGTTGGAACCGACAGGGCGGTAGGGGAAGTGATGAATGAGGAAAAGGCGCCTCGATGGACTCTGAGGTCTTCCTTTGCTCACGTATAGAGCGATCGCCTTGATGGTGTTTTCAGGAAGAGGCAGGGTGATGAGCTCGCCCCCTTTTCTTTCTCTTAGGGTGAGTTCTCCCTGCTGGAAAGAGATATCGTCTAAGGTGATCTTGCTGATCTCGGCGGGCCTCAGGCCCAGAGAGGAAGCCAGGTGCACCATGGCATAGGTTCGGATCTGTGTGTGGGTGGAAAGCTTCAAAGAGGCAAAGAGTTTCTTCACCTGTTTTGGACGCAAAAACTTGGGCAGCCTTCTTTGAGCAAACTGAGGAGGCCCCACAAGAAGCGGTGCCAGGTCCCTTTTGAGGATCCCCTTTTCACGATAGAGGTACTTTAGAAAACCTCTGAGGCAACAACGGTAGAGCCTGCGGCTATAGTCCGACACTTTGAACGTTGCCATGAAGGCATCGCAATGTTCGATCTTGAGCTTTGAAAGGAGAATGCCATTTTTCTCCAGATACTCATGAAAGGGGCCCAGGACTCTTCTGATCCGTCTGATTAGTCCAGGGGAACTCTCCAGACTCTGAGCGTGGTAGAGACGATATTCTTCGTAAACGTCCGGCAGAGGGGGCCTTGGCTTCGAGAGCTGAAAGGGCTGATCGATTTTTCCCCGGCTAAAGAGATAATCGGATAATCCCATGAGTGCACTGGAGACCCCCTTATACCCACAGTAGGTTTGAAAGTCCTCAATGGTTTTGTAGGTGAACATCTCATCCCAACTTACGCCCTTATGGATCACATAAACGGCAAAGTCCCTCAGGATCCGGGTATGGCGCAGATGAGCGGATGTCTCCAGGGACTTGAGTGATCCTGTATAGTCCAGGATCACTTCCATCAGGAGGCTGCCGTCCTTATCGCTCACCTTCTCCCCTCCCCAAGGGATTGTTGGATAAGGGCTGCAATCTGAGATCGGTCTTCTCCCCGATCAGAGCCCTGTACAGCTTTCAGGACGGGGCTTTCAGGGAGATCCAGAACTTGAAACAAGGTCCCGTCAAAAGCAATCAGGTCTTTCTTGATCAAGCCGTCTCTGGCTTTGATATAGTCCTCCACAGAAAGCTGAACCAGGGAGCAGATCGCATCATAGGCGTAAAAGGAGAGGCCATTGCGATCAGAAGCCATGACAAGGAAAAAATACAAAAGAAACTCTTTCTGGCTGAGAGAGGCCAAAAAGCCATCGATGAGAAAACGGTGAGGGATAAAACTGAAGCCCCCGTCAATGCGTCTGATCCGCTTGGGATTGATAATTTTTTTTCTGACCATGGCCGCGCCTCGTTTTTGTGAGGATCGACCGCTGGATTATCATGGTTTGATTCCATGTCCTAACGCGTCCATCTTTGCAATCAAGGGTAATGAACGGGTATCTTTAATAAATTGACTTTTAACGCAGCCATCTTTGCAATCACTGGAACCATCCAAAACTGCCCAAGCACCTCAAAATTATCGGATTCTGACGTATCCATCTTTGCAATCAGCAAAGGATCCACCTTCTCATCCCTCTGGAGAGATCTGGCTCGGCGGTTCCGTACGACCTGAAGAATGCGGTTTCTCTCAACTTTCACGGGGTTTCTCTTGCGGTATTGTTCCCAATAAGCGGGATTTGCCTCAATCCATTGCCTCTGACTCAGCTTCTGGTTGAACCGGTAGTCCGCATCCGTTTTCATTTTATGTCTTTGCCAGCCAGCTTTTTTTGCCCTTTGACACGTGACCTTTTTGCATGCGGTCTGGTTTTTGTGCCTCGGGCTGGAATCAAAAAAATCACCGCAATAAACACAGAGGATGTGTTCCATCACCATCTTCTCCCACTCAGAGAAAATGGCATATGACCAGACAACTACATAGGCAATAAAAAGAATTACATGGAGAGATTACTTAAGGCGCTTGGAAGAATTATATGGAAGGATCTAAAAACTCACAGCATAACCAAACTCACAACACAACTTGCCATTTCCTGAAAGCATCAAGGTCCTCATAATACTTGGATATGACTTACTGACCTGTAAGCCGATTACAAAAGACCACAGGTACATGGACACGAGTTATTGTGCCGTTCTCTGCCTTAAATACCAAACTCCACATTCAGGGGTGACAAAGTCTCAGGTGCATACGCAGCTGTTGTTTTGAATTCTAATCCGGTGAAGCGCTATTATCGAGAGCAACTTAAACAGCAATGTGGGATGGCCACACTAAACCAACAACATGTGAGAGGCATAGCATTTCCTTTGCCGGGGATCGATCAACAGTTCAGAATAATTGAGAGATTTGGTTATCTCCAAAAAAGGGTTGGCCATTTGAAAGCTCTCCAAGCTTAGACTTCCGCCGAACTCGACGCCCTGCTCCCCAGCATTCTCGACAGCGCCTTTACGAGTGAACTATGACCCCCGATGTCCTCTGGGGAAAGCTCAAAGACATTGTGCCGCTACCCAGGCCCAGGCGGGTCTTCCGAAAATATCCTTTTGAAGTCCTTCCGAAATGATTTGGGCTTATCATTCTGATAGGCCCAGTAAGACACTATTGACCTGATCTGCTTCATGTTCACAAGCCCACTATCCATCATCAATTTCATGAGTTCCAAGGTCTTGTATGTCTTGATTTCGAATTCCGTTGCGACCTCCGACATCTCTGAATCATCAGTTACAACCGGGATTTTCAGCACATAGGCGTATGCCAATCCAATGATATCCACCTCGGAAACGCTGAATTGACTATCTCTGACAAACTCTCTGATGAAGAAAAAGGCATGGTTGATTTTCGAACGCTGTCTTGGATTTGGGGAAAAACAGTCCTTTCTGTTATCGCTATATTCCTGTTGGCTGACCCAGTAAAACTTGTTTTTTAGGGTTGAACTTCTCTCATACTCTTTATCTAATTCCTGTATGACGCCAAGGCAGTGTTTTTCTCTTCCAAAAGGGATTTTCAATAGCGGACGAATGCTATGGGCAAGTCTGAAATAAGAACAGGAATCTACGATGATATTGCAGGAGAGCATTTAGCATAGCTCTTCGTACATGTATTGAGCATCTGCCAGCGGCAAGTTGAGAAGACTCTGGACAAACCCGGCAGACTTCTTGCTACCTTTTAGGAATGATATCAATGCGTCAAAGAAGGGACTTTGAAATACCTTCTTCGAGCAGGACATATATTCGGCGGCTGTAGGTTTTTGGTTTTCGAATAAATACTCTGAAACGGTATGAAACTGCCTGTTAAAAACGGCCGTCGCCTTGTAGATTGCTTTATTCGTCTCAAGGTCGATTTCAGGTTCGTTTATGTATCGCGCATACATATTGATCTCATAGTAGACGGTCAGGGGAGAAACGACCAGGTTCTCGGCGAGTTCCTTTAGCCGATTGATCTGTTTGGGGATAGTGCGCAGTCGGCGCATCTGAATATATTCGTTTTCGGCAGTTTCTTTGCCTATCAGAAGGGCTCCTGCAAAAGCGTCCGCAAAATCCTCGGCTTCGTCGCCTTTCAGATCAGGGGATTTGACATGTCCCAATTCGTGCGCCATCCAGAATTTGAAATCGTGTATTCTGCTGTCCAGGTTCAGATAGATCCATGTTGTCATGGACTTGGGGAGGTAAATGTGCAACGCATTTTCATGCTGATCTCTGTTCCCCCAAAAAACCGGGATAATAACGCCATGATGCTGAATGAAAAAAGATATGAGGCTTTGAAAGAGAATCTCCGATGTCCCCGTCGCACAGATCTCTTTTCTTATTTCCTTGGTCACTTGATGAATGTATTCATACCCATGGTTCGGGTCAATCAAGGAAGGAGGTCGCGAAAATTGATCAAAGGGCAGAAAGGGCACAAGTTTTTCCAAAAGAGATCCCATGTACTTGGCGGACTCGATATAGTCCTTTAAGATTTTATGCCCGCCCTTCTTTCTAAAAGCAATGATCGGTTCCTCTTCAGCCGCTATTCTTACCACAGTTTCATCAAAAGAAAGTTTCAAAAGTTTTGCTAACCTCAAGAGTTTTTCCGGACGAGGGAATTTTTCTTTTTTCAACCAGTTTGAAATAATTTGTCGAGAGACACCCAGTTCTGAGGCCAATTTCGACTGGGTTAACCCCATTGAGACAAGTCTCTCGGTGATTTTCTTTATGTTCAATTCCTTGTCGGGGCCTTTGCTTTGCATAATGCCTCTGAGTGTGTCAAGCTTATTGGTCAGCAGGATAGCAGTTGAAATGGATCAGATTTTCACGATAATCGATCTGTCAACTTTTGTCAACCAAAAAAATAGGCTGGCTAATCATGCATTGCACTTTGCCGTGCCTTGATTGTAAAGTAGCAAAAGCGGGGGCAGGCTCTAATGGATGGGTTCCTCGTGCCTCGGTTATGAATAATGATTTCCGGAGCACCCAATCCTGTGATAAGAGAATAATACACCATAGAAATCATGCGATTTGAAACCTGAGGTAGCTTGCCACGTTCTGTAATTGAAGCACCCCTGAAGAGCCTTTGATGTGAGTTGCTGAGCTGGCTCGGAGCCCGGCGTGTGCTCGTGGGGGATGTTAGCGCAAGTGAAAGCACCGAGGAGTGTTTGCCGGAAGGACTATGCAGCAGAGTTCGTTCAGTCGTGATGACCGAGATCAAAGAAATGAAGCCGTTTCGCGTCGAGCAAAAGATGAACCTTTTGATCCACCTCGAATCTCTCCTCTGAATCCAAGACCAGGAGATCACCGCATTCTGTGCTCACGTGATAGAGGTTCTCTCTTCCCAGAGGCTCAACCGCTTCTATGAGACCGGGGAGAGGACCCTGCCCTGCTGCTTCCGGTTTCAAAGAGATATGCTCCGGCCGAATCCCCAGGAGGACTCTTGCTTTTCTAAGGAATTTCTCTTTTCCCTCCGGCACTCTCAGCCGTGCCCCGCCAAACACGATGGAGGTTTCGCCCTGTTGCTCCGTGACCTCAGCAGGGAAAAGGTTCATGGGAGGAGAGCCGATGAAAGTGGCGGCAAAGGGGGTCTCGGGTTTCTCGTACATCTCCCGGGGAGTGCCCACCTGGAGCAGGGAGCCGTCTTTCAGCAGGGCGATACGATCACCCAGGGTCATGGCTTCGGTCTGGTCATGGGTCACATAGAGCGTCGTGATCCCGAATTTTCGCTGGAGCTGTTTAAGTTCAGCCCGGGTGTCCGTGCGGAGCTGGACATC
>JAHECH010000187.1 GCA_024641835.1 Deltaproteobacteria bacterium | reverse complement strand
CCGGCAGAATGAAACGGCTGATCAAGAAGATAGTGGGGCAAGTCACCCATGAGCGAGTACCAGTATTACGAGTTCCAAGCCGTGGATCGCCCACTGACAAAGGAGCAGATGGCCGAGCTGCGAGCCTATTCCTCCCGAGCCCACATCACACCGAGTAGCTTCGTCAACGTCTACAATTGGGGCGACTTCAAAGGCAATCCCGAAAGGTGGTTGGAGAAGTACTTTGACGCCTTTCTCTACCTTGCCAACTGGGGTAGCCGACGGCTCATGCTCCGCATCCCAAAACGATTGCTCCTTCCCGATACGGTGTCGACATATTGTATCGAGGAGAACCTATCCTACCGGACCAAGGACGGCCACATCATCCTCTCTTTCTACTCAGAAGAAGAGGAACACGAATGGACGGACGGAGAGGGCTGGCTGGCCTCACTGGTGCCTTTGCGGTCAGATCTGATGCACGGCGACCAGCGCTGTCTGTACCTCGGATGGCTCCTTGCCGTTCAGGGGGGCATGCTCGATAACGACACTCTTGAACCTCCCGTGCCTCCGGGGCTCGGCGACCTGAATGCTTCCCTTGATTGCCTCGCCGATTTCCTACGTATCGACTCAGATCTCGTCGCAGCCGCAGCCGAGTGCAGCCCCGGCGAGCAAGCTGCCAATCTCTCCAAGAAGGAGATCGACGCGTGGGTTCTAAATCTTCCGAGCACGGAGAAAGACGCAATCCTTGTGAGGATGATAGACGGCGACGATCCGCACCTTGCAGCCGAACTCCGACAACGCGCGATCCTCGAGATGCGCGGCAGGGGAACGCTGTACAGGGAGTTACGTAGGACCGCTGGTGAGATCATTGCTCGTGCTGAAATCATAGCAGAGGCACGAAAAAAGGAAGACGCCGAGCAGCGTGCGCGGGAGAAGGCAAGGCGCGAGCGAGCGCAGGCTGAGAAGCGCAAGAAGCACCTCGAATCCCTCATTGGCAAAGAGAGTGGTCTCTGGGCCAAAGTCGAAAAGCTTATCGCCACCAAGCAACCCAAACGGTACGGCGAGGCGGTTTCGCTTCTCCAGGATCTTCACGACCTCGCCGACGTGAGATGCAAAAGCTCCGAGTTTCTGCCGCGCATGAGCGCCCTTTACCGGGAGCACGAGAGAAAAACCGCCCTCCTGGACAGGTTCAAAAAGGCGAAGCTCCTGGGCTGAGACGGCGGGCATGAGAGGGCTCCTTCAATCCGTCCGTGAAGCGTTTACCACTATCAGCCCACACCGACCACGGGAAGTTTGCCCCGATCTTGCCGGGAACGATAAATCAAAAGCTGTAACGCTCGCCGAAAATGTCCCTTTCGGATTCTCCCTTTCCCTGTCTGCCGAAGCCTCGGCGGAGGCGCGTCTGTTTTTCTCGCCGCCTTGCTTAACAGCACGAGTCAAAGGAGAAAGGTTATGAAGAGTGTTGCACACAGGGAGCCAGAAATTAAGAAGGGGGGTTTTGAGCCCCCCTTTTTAATTTCTGATTTCTGGTTGAGGCAAGACCGGATGTAAGCTTATCCCGAGGTTGGCTAAGGCACCTGTAAGACGCACAAAAAACCGGTTGCGTGTTTTAAGGCACACAACCGGCTATCTGTTTCATCTCAGAATTTTACTTGCGCTCTTAAGCGCTTATCTCATGTTCCTCGTTTCACATCAATACCAAGTAGGCACATCTCCTCCGTGATTCATCTCTGGAATATCAGACCTTTCTGAACCAGCGGGACCTTTCATGGTTGGTTTAGGTATGGCTATTTTAGAAGTTATTTCAGAAAAGGAGAAAGAATGCCCTTCTCCATAGTAGCTATACACCCTCGCTGCGTCTTCCGCGCTGCAGTACACCAAGCACGGGGCCTGCTGGCTGTATGCGTACTCTTCAGTAACATCCGGGCGTATCAAAGTCCAGGCATCCCCGCCGCTCTTGCTTCCCATTTTAGTGGCAAAGGCTTGAGTGGCCATTAACATCATAGCGAAGGTGAAAACAGTCACCATAGTTCCAACTTTCCAGTTCATGGTATCACCTCCCTTTCATGGTTCAAATCTAAGAGCCCGCCCGACGGTTGTCAACCAATCGATGAAGCTTATTTTAGCCATAAAAAATGCGTAGTAGAGGATACGTAAAAGAGGGGATGTTTCTGCGCGCCTAAGAACGAAAGGCTCTTTTACTGCGCCAGAATACGCAACTGCAAACTGATGAGGTCAAAGACCAGGTGTATGCCGAGATGCTCGAAAAAACGGCTTGAGCCGTAGAGGATCTTCCACCGGGTGCGATCAATATCAAAGTGGGCTTCTATCGTGACACCGCCTTCTGCTCGATGGTTCACGGTCGCAGGGAAGGAAATCTCCTTTTGAACGCCACGCAATTCGAGAGTTCCCTTGACCTCGAAGTTTGGAGCACTCCAGGTCGGGTTTTCAACCAGCTTTGCCGATGAAATCGTGAACGTGGCTTTGGGAAACAATGTTACAAAGAAAAAATCATCTGACCTCAAATGGGAGGTCAGAACAGGCTGAAGCGCATCACCTTCGAGATCAATATTCTTGATTGATTTCATGTCTATCTCAAACGTTCCGCCAATGGCTCCTTCCTTCACTGTGATCTCGCCACTGGCAAGGCAAAGGGTGCCATGATGCCTGGTGTTGGCGTTGCGTCCCGCCCACTCAACCGTGCTCTTCTCGCAATCCACCTGATATATTCGATCCTCCAGCCTGAAGGCCGCACCGGCTTCTTGCCATTCATCGATGCTTTTCCCTTCCAAAGGGTATCCTGTTGCACGCCAGGCCGCTATGCCACCGGTCAATGTGAACACCTTCTGGTATCCCATCCTGACGAGCTTTTCCGCAGCAGTGACGCCATCCATGGTCGCACTGCTCGAGCCGTATAGAACAATGGGCTGATCCTTTTCGGAAGCAATCTTCTGAACCTCGTCCGGAAAGATGACCTGAAATACACAAGCGTTCCTGGCTCCAGGGATATGTATTTTCTCAAATCGTTCTCCTGGCAACGTGTCAATGAGGAGAAAGCTTCTTCCTTCATTCATCCACTGTCTGAGGTCTCTTACCTCGATCTCTCTATATCCCTGCTGTGCAGTCATGGTTTCTCCTTTCACGGTGAGGATGGATTTGGTCTTTCCTCAGCGGTTTTTCGCCAAATCTGCCAGGTAAACTAGGGTTAAGCTAAGTAAGGGATCTTACTTGTCAATCAGTAGCACTCGTGGTTGTCTCTTTGACAACCCGTCTTGCCCTACAGCAGGCCACTTTTCTTTTGAAACTTCCCTATCGAGAACTTATAGTGATGTCATTCACGAGCAATATTCCAATTCATCCCTGAAACCACACCGTCCTACGGAGAAAGGAGAATAAAGAGCATGGAAGGATTGGTTCACGAGATTGAGATCAGGAGAGCGAAACGGGCTTTGAGCGAGAGAAAGATTCCCGATGAGGTCTTGAAACGCATCATGACTGCTGCCACTTATGCCCCCTCCTGCTTCAACAACCAGCCATGGCGTTTTGTGGTCGTGAACGAAAAAAGCAAACTGGAAGCTCTTCACGATTCCTTGGCCGGCGGTAACTATTGGATGAAAAAGGCGCCGGCGATCATTGTTCTCGCAACGAAGCCGGACCTCGATGCCCGCCTGAGTGACCGCAGGGAATACGCCCTTCTTGGCTGTGGCCTTGCCGCGGAAAACCTCATGCTACAGGCCTTCAAGGAAGGTGTGGTAGGGCATGCGATTGCCGGATTTGATCCATTGGTGGTAAAAGCGAAACTCGGTATTCCAGAGGACTACATCGTGATCACGCTGATAGCGCTTGGTTATCCTGGCGACGAAACTCACTTAAGCGAGAAACATCTCGCATTGGAGCACAGCCCTCGCCAGCGAAAGCCGGAGTCGGAAGTGATCTGCTGGAACGCCTGGTCCTTTCCAGGAAAGCAAGTGACCGGCAGCTCATGAAGACATCTGGTGGCTCATGGGGTGGGGGGCAGCGTTGCCCACATAGTGAAACGAACACCTGTGACCCGCTGGTAAACGCTCTCTCAGGGTGAGCCCACGATGATTTTTTGGCCCACGGTGATGGGCTGGTTGGGCTTGAGATTGTTAAGGCGTCGCAATTCTTCGACGGAAACACGATACTTCTTACTGATCCCAAAGAGGGTTTCACCTCGCACTACCATGTGATACTGAGCCTGCTTTGCGGCTGGCTTTGCTTGAGGCGGGCTGGGAGCGGTGACCTTCTGGGGGGCCGATTGCATCTCCAGCTTCACTTTTGCCAATTCTCTTTCAAGCAGCTGTGACCTCTCGGTCAAGTCTTTTCTCAAACTGTCTATCTTTCCTGAAATGTTGGGCAGCTCTTTGTTCTGCCCTTCCAACTGAGTCACCCTCTGTTCCAGGAAGGCAACCTTTTTCTGGAGAGGCTGAAGATCAGAGGAACTCTCTCGCGTCATGTAAACGATGAGGAGAATGAGAAAAAGGAATACCCCGCCAGCGATCAGGAACAGGGGCATCTTGCTCCCCTCGGGACGAATGGCTCTCTGGAAATCCTCATCCACCACCATCTCTTTTTCGTTTTCCATCTTTCCCTCCAGTTCATCCATCTCATCTTTTCGAAAGCTTTTCATGGCATCCGATAAAGAATCAAAAACCCGGGTCAATGTATCGAAACCCAAGATTTTGAGGATCCCCATGATCTCCGGCTGAACCTCAGCAATTTTCACGTCTCCTTCCTCTTCTTCCACCCACTTCAAAAAGGAAAGAAGCTCTGACATGCCTTGACTGTTGATGTATTCCAGGTCCCGGAACATCAGAACGATATTCTTCTTGCCTCTCCGCTTCACCTCGTCGAGACCGTGGTTCAAGTCCTCGATGGAAAAACTGTCAATTCTTCCCTCCAGGGCCAGAATGACCATGTCCCTCTCATCCGCAATCTTCACTTGAAGAGCCATATGGGAATTCCTCGGCAACGACAATTCTCCGCTGTGCTTGATTCGTACTATACATGATGCTTACGTTGGACACAACGCCCTAAGCGGCTTTTTTGGAGAATTCGCGGAGGACCCTTTTGATCCTCCAGTATAGCACCTTAGAGATTCATTGATTTAGTGCCCTGTTCGGCCCTACCCCGCAGGAGCTTAAAGCGAGTACTTGGTCGGTTTGATTCCCAGTTGGAATCACAGCCTAAGGGTGGGAATTTCTGGGAAAAACTTGGAAAGGCTGAAAACGTGGAGGATGGGACAAGCCTTGCGATGTTATCGGTGAGGTCGTTTTACTCGGAGGCGTTATAGACTTCCACCCGGTTCCTGCCTTTTTTCTTCGCGATGTACAACGCTTGGTCTGCATGATCGACGAGGCTTTGAAGGTTCTCCGAGAGCTCTTTGTAGTGAGAGACGCCAACGCTGATCGTGACAGGGCAGGCGGCCATCACATTTTTCCTGATCCGGTCGCCGATCTGAAACACGTCCTTCAGCGACACATCAGTTATAATGACCATGAACTCTTCTCCGCCGTATCGATAAATGTGAATCTTGTCGTAGTCCCGGAGGCTCCGCTGGATGCACTCGGTGACCTCTCGCAAGGCTTCGTCTCCTCTCTGGTGGCCATGTTCGTCATTGAATTTCTTGAAATGGTCAATGTCTATGATGAGAAGAGCCGAACCTTTCTTGGTTCTCTTGTGCACGGCGGCAATCAGCTCGATGTCCCTGTTGAATTTCCTCCTGTTGTAGATACCGGTGACGGGATCCTTGTCGATCAGGCTCGTGAGGAAAGCTCTCTCGTCAGGGTCAAGTTTCTTGAATATCGCATCGAGACTAAACGGTCTTAAATCGCTATTTCTCGAAGCAGTTATTCCATTCCCTTTGATTGCCATCAATCGCAAAACCTCACTTGGCTCAAGTCCCTTCTCGTCTTCAATAAAAATTTATGTTATTCCTATAACTAGATTTTGTCAATTTGCAAAAGGTCTTCGGTCTCGAGTGCTGGCCCTTCAATTCCTTTGCTGAGGGCAGAGCCTTAACTGTGCGATTCCCTCCATTCCGCTGACCAAAGGAGATCGTTTCCCCTTCTTATGAACCGAGGGCCTGCCCCCTCAGGCAAAGTCCCCTTTCGCAATGCAATCAAGGACTCGAGCAAATGCGTTGTTCACTTCCGTGTCCCCTCTGCGCATCATAGCTGCCAATTCTCCTCTGTCTCCCAGATCGACCATTTCCGGTCAGAAGGTGTCCCCATGTCTTTGATGCTCTCCTCTATCACCGCCTCTTCTCTCCCTCCCACAAAAAAGAATCTCCCCACATGGACATACGGGGAGATTCCGAAAGAGAGGTCCCCCGACCTGCTTAGACAGTCGGTTTTCAGAAACCTTAATGAACTACAGCTCCAGCCATGAGTCAGAATAGAGGGTATGGCCCAATATGACTCGTGCCGTCTTTACATAATCCTGCACTTCTTTGGACAGGGAGCCTACGTCAATCGATTCGCCGTCCATGACCTTGTGGATGATGCCGACCACATCCGGCCTTTTGCCTCTTGCAATCGCTGCCAGCTTGTCGTCATACGCGTCGGCAATGCAGGAGTACATCCCTTTCCGCTCAAGCATCACCATGTAAGTCTGGTTCAGGATAGGCCTCAGATGATCCGGAGGTCCATTGGACACATTGGAAAGGCCACACGTGGATTTGATGCCGGGAAACATATCCTGTAGCATCTCTTGAAAAGCGAGCAGGCTCATGAGCTGCGGCTGCTGGATGTTTACGGGGGTGACGATCCCGTCTACAAAAATGTCCTCATTCGGGACGCCCGCTTCGTTGGCGGCATAGATGAGATCTGCTGCAAGGGCTCCTCTCTCGTTCTCATCCCTCGGGAGGCCTTCAGGGCCCCACATGAGGGCGATCATGTTGGCCTTGTACTTGACAGCAAGAGGAATCATCTTTTCATACCGCTCAGCCCTCGCCATGATGGAGTTGATGATCGCCTTTCCTTTGTGAACGGCCAGCCCAGCCTCCATGGCTTCGATGTTGGATGTATCCAGGCAGAGGGGCGGTGTATCTCCGACCGCTTCTTGAACGGTCTTGACCACAAACTCCATCAACTCCGGCCCTCCCTTTCTGGCTGGCCCGAGGTTGATGTCAATCCAGTCCACCCCCTTTCCTTTCTGCCTTTTGGCCTCCTCGGCTATGGGCCTAGGATCTTTCTCTTTAAATGCCTTGCCTATAACGCGGTTGATCACATTGAGATTCTCTCCGATCAGTAGCATGTTCTCCCTCCCTCTGAATCTACTTCCATGTGTCTCTAAGGAACTTGGGTATCAGGGAGGCATCCCGCGGACCGATGATCACCTCCCACCCGGGCAATTCCTCTTCCATATCGCCGCTGATCGAAGCGGCATACCCAGGGATAATGACTTTCTTCTGGGCAATCTTGTCTGCAATACCGCTCTTCTTCACAAAGGAGCCAACAGCATCGCCAGAAAATTTCCCCGCAGCCCATGCGGTCATGACCGAAAGCCCCTCTGTGTCCATGATGAGAAGCCAGCTCGGCACCCTGCTGCCCTCAATTTCACCGCTCACGATGAAGTACGTGAGAGAGAAGTTCGTGGTCACCAGGACGGGTGAATTCTCACTGGGGCCGTTGATCTCGTAG
>JAHECH010000186.1 GCA_024641835.1 Deltaproteobacteria bacterium | reverse complement strand
AGGGCAGATTCAGTTGGCAGAGTAACTTTCAGGCGAAACCCCAAATAGGCCCAGTTGGAGAGTTAACCATCTCACCCACCCTCCTCCCAAGGCAGAGCAGCAATGCTCTGCCTTTCTTTTTCTTGAATCCCAACAAACTCTCTCAGTCTGCCTCTATCTGAGACGAATGAAAGCCTGGGCCCCCACATGGCTCTGGAAAAAGACAATGCTAACAGCCTGTGCTGCGGGCGGAGAGCCCCATTGATCAATAGGGCGTATGAAAAATTATTCGTCTTCACCAGAATACGTTTTAGCTCGCCGCGGGGAAATTCATTAACTAAGCATAGTTATATATAATTAAACATCATTTGACAAAGCCATCCTTTCTCGGCTATAATTATAAACAATTATGTATCACTTGTTGCTTTACCCAGCTGTTTCAGAGGATCAGTTTTAAACGCAACCGATGCAGCGCCCGGACCTCCGGTTCTCATGGTGCTGGGTGAGGGAACACAAACTGCTCTTTTCCTCCGAGAAGACACTTTAGAAGGGACACGAAAATGCGGTTGAAGTGGATCATTATACCGACCGCGATTCTCGTTTCAGGGATAGTCGCAGCAATCTATGTGGCCCTAAGAGCCTATGATCTTGACAACCTGAAACCTTCTATCTCGAACGTTGTGAAAAATGCCACAGGCCGCAACCTCTCGTTAGGCCATATCAGCCTCAAGATCGGCCTCATCCCTGTTCTTAGGGTTGAGGATGTTAGACTTCAAAATCCTCCTTGGGCCTCCCGTCCTGACCTTTTTCGAATTCGCCGGATGGAACTTGAATTGGCTCTGCTGCCGCTTCTGCGGAGGGACATAAAAGTCAAACGGCTGGTCCTGATTGAGCCCGATATTCAGGTTGAGAGTGACCATTCGGGCGCCTCCAATCTCGACTTCGGGTTAGCACAGAAGGGAGAAAATCCCAAAACGGCTCTTTGGGAGAGGAACAAGCTTCCGCCTATGTCGTTCGGGAAGGTGGTTCTAGAGAGGGCGAGGTTTTGCTTCAAGGATCCGAGATCGCCCACTCCTTTCTTATTTAGACTGTATAGCCTTGAGGCTGCCGCGAAAAGCTTCGATGGGCCCGTGATCATGAATTTCAGGGGTAGCTGCAAAGGAAAGCCTTTTGTGGTTCAAGCTGTGACCGGCTCCTTGGAGGAGCTCATAAAGCAAGAGAGGCCCTGGAGCCTGAAGGCGACAATACAAGCCTTGGGTAGTCAACTCTGGATTAAGGGTTCTATCAAGGATGTGATCCGGGGAATGGGTTTCACACTCTCTTTCAAAGGGCAAGGGAAGTCCACGAGGGAAGTGACAAAACTGATGGATCTCGGCAAGCTTCCTGAGATGGGACCTTTCAAGGTCACCGGGAATGTCTCCGATCAGGCGGCGAAAACCTATAGGCTTTCGGATCTCACTGTGCGGGTCAGAGCAGGCGAGGTTTTGGGCAGCATGGAGATAAATGGCACAGGGAAAAGGCGGAATGTATACGGCATGTTCTCTTCGCAGCGGCTGGATCTGGGGCCATTCTTCGCCGCAAAGGACACCTCCCCAAGGAAAAAACGCGTGAGAGTTTTTTCAGAGGAACCTTTCAAAGTGGATTTCCCAGAAAACGTTGATGCAGATTTGAGCATTCGAGCCAAGAAGGTTGTGACTCCCTATGGCTCAATGCAGGACGTGCAAGTCGATGCAAGCTTGAGAGAAGGGCGGCTCAGGTTGAAGACCGTCAAAGCAGCCATCGGTGGAGGCTTCCTCAACGGCCACTTGGCATGTAGTCGTAAAGGGAAGGACTTCATTATCGCAGGGGCCTTGAAGGTCCAGGAGATCGATCTGAAGCGTATTCTGAAAGACCTGGGGGCCGGAGGATATATTGAAGGGAGCCTCGACGGGCAAGTAGAGTTCAACACCTCCGGTGACTCCGTCGCGGCAATGATGGCTAAGCTCAACGGAAAGAGCGTTGTCAGCATGAGCAGCGGAAGAATCAAGAATCGCTGCCTTTGGCTTCTTGGCAGTGACGTGGGTTTACCTGTCGCGGCATTGCTCGGATCATCTGAGAGCGAAGAGGATTACACCGAGATTCAGTGTGCTGTGAGCGGCTTGCAGATCAAAGGCGGCTTGGCCCTGGTGACGGCACTCGTCGTGGATACGCCTAACACAACGATTTGCGGCACAGGTGACGTTGATCTCAGAACAGAAGGGCTCAGTCTGTACCTGGAGCCGCAGCCGAAGAAAGGGCTGGGTGGCTTGACCCTGAGTTTCAATGAACTGGCAAGGCCCCTGATGTTGCGTGGCACCCTTGCCGATCCCTCTGTGTCCTTCGACCCCGCCAAGACAGCTCTCATCGTGGGGAGAGCGATCGGTGGATTTGTTCTACTCGGTCCCCTGGGTCTTATGGGAGCGTTAGCTGGCAGGACATCGGATCCAGATGCTTGTGCTGCGGGGTTGAAAGCAGCAAAGAAGGGGGTCAAAGGAGACGAGATAAGGAGGAGGGAGAAAACGAGAGAAGAAGTGAAAGCTGAGAATGGCCCAAAAAGAGATGTCTATTCTGGCCCCTGACCTTGGAGTCAAAGGAAAGATGGTTTACGTCGCGATACCGGGGCTGCTTGGCAGCTTTCAGATGATCAAAAGGGATGAAGGAGGAATGACTATGAGAAAAGTGGAACTGAAGGAGCTCCGCAAAATCTTGATCTGTTCTTTTGCATTCTTGGTCTTGAACGCCTGTGCCATCACCGGAGGAGGCGTGCATGTGGGTGGGCCCCCTCCAGAACCTGCAGGGGGTCCTCCGCCTCACGCCCCCGCACATGGTTACCGGGCGAAGTACCAGTACCACTATTACCCATCAGCCTATGTTTACTTTGATGTCACGAGAAACGTGTACTTCTATCTTGAGGGGAGCGCCTGGAGAACAGCGGTTGTCTTGCCTGCGGTCTACAGGGGAAAGATCAGAGAGGTGGAGTATGTCACCATTGACATGGACGATGACAGACCCTACAGCCATTTTGAGGAACACAAGAAGAAATTTCCCCCCGGACAGCTGAAAAAGAAGGCTAAGAAGAAGTGAAGCTGCCCGTGCTGCTCCACCCTCCGCAGTAGCCCTGCTACGGAGGACGGGCGCACGGGGCATCTTCACATCTTCGGCGAAACGGATCCCCTTCTTCCCAGAAGGGTGTCGAGAAAAAGATAAAGGGATAGCAGCAAAAATGCAGCGTCCCGCACTACATACCAGAGCATGGGAGCGCCATGGATGCGTTCCTCTGATGTGCTGAAGCAGCCGCACTGGATGTCCAGTCCCCTGGCCATGTTGAAGGCGACGGATCCAAGGAAGATGAGAAGAAGTAGGGTGCTCAGAAAAGAACCGCCAGGTAACCACATGCGAAGAATCAAGAAGCAGCCGAGCAAAAGCTCCACCCAGGGAAGGATGATGGCGACCCAATGAATCAAGCATTCCGGCAGAATTCGATAATTGTATATGGTCTCTGCAAAGGCTGCAGGATGGAGGATTTTATCAACAGAAGCGTACAGGAAAACAAATCCGAGAAATAGGCGGACGGCTAAAGGAATAACCGGTGTTTTGAGTCTGTGATCAGGAACCATGCTGAGTGTCCATCTCTCGCAGCCGTGCGTGAGCCGGCGTGCCTGCCTCTATGGGAAGCTCATTGGCCAACCAAAGATTCCAGCCATTCACCAACACATGAACATTCTTGTAACCCCGCGAGGCCAATGCCACAGCAAGATCTCCGCTCACGGAAAGAGTTTGCCCGTCACAATAGATGATGATGAACCTGTCGCGACGGATATCGGCCATGACCGTACCGATATACTGTTCAAACGCTTCCCACGGAAGATTGCGGGCTCTCATGATGTGAGCCTGCTTATAGATCTCAGGTGATCTCGCATCGAGAAACAGCGCCCTATCGCGGAGGAAACGGGTCTCTGCCTCATCGAGTGAAATGAGCATGCGAGTTTCGACCCCGAGAACCGGTTGTTTTTCTGAGCCTCCCGTGAGCCACAAGGACAGCTTGCCCGGCCTCGCCTCATTGACCAAGATTCCCAGCGTCGCCGCGAGAATCAGAATCATCCCCGCCTGCGATAAGATTTGCAGGATTGACTTCTGGTCGATCGAGTTCTTCATCAGTTACAGGCGTTAGTCCCCGTGCTTTCAACAAAACGACTGATCACCCTGATATTGATCAGCGGTTTTTCAACATAGTTGGTCTGAAGGTTCAGATATCCCCGAAAAGTCTCAGCAGGTCCTGGCACGTTCGTGAAAAGGATCCTGAATCGACGCCCTTTTTCAAACTCCTCGATCGTATAGGTTATCTTATCCTGGAGGTTGGATTTTCCCGGCTCTAGAAAAAGGGGCTTATCCAGTCCTGCTTTTACCTCGACAGGGAGAGAGAAGATCTCTCCCACGATCCCATAAAAGCTTGCGTAAGGGGGTGAGACAGTGATGGGCGTTGCAACGGAAGCCCTGAGGCTGAGTGTGATGACTCGTCTCCTAGGGTCATTGGTGTGCACCTGCGCTGTTTTGATAAGGAGGCCTTCATAATTCTTTGTTCTCAGGCTCAATGTGATGTTGCCCTCCCCGCCGGGGAGGATTGACCTGTCAAAGGAGGCCACGGTGCAATCTCAGTCCGGGCTGACTTGCTCAATGCGCAAGACCGTAGCGCCCATGTTGCGGATGCGAAAGGTGTGCTCCAGCATCTCCCATGGTTTGACTTTTCCGAAATCATGTCTCCGGTCGGTTAGCATTATCTCAGGCTTCCCGCTTCGAGAATGCGTAACATAGTCTAAACCAAGGATCAAAATCATCAGACTGACACATGAGATTGCCAATAAGCCCATTCTCCTCATCGAATTCTCCTCACGGCTCATGGATAGCTCAAAAGGGATAATTCATTAACCTTCGCGTCTTGGATTTTTTTGTATACTATGTTAAGCGTTCTTAAAAGAGTATAAGCAAAGCTGGAGATCAGATGGGTGGGGGTGATCATTTTACGACACTTTTCCATGAAAGAGGCTGTTAAACAAATCGTACTCATTTGCAGGATGAACCCTGGTAGTCTAGAATATACGCAAGCCTTTGGTAGCCCTATTCCTTTGCCCTATTGATGCACTGAAGAACCCAGGAGACGCTGCTGAATGACGATAAAATGAGTGGTTGAGAGGCAAAAAGAAACTATGGAACTCCACTTTACAAAAAGCAATGGTCCTGTAGATCAAGCGATTGAGCAACTGCTGGATATCGCTCAAAACATAACGCAGAGAGGAATCGTTAGGGAGATGATTCTGGCGGCTCTGAAAGCCGGACAGGAGTCCTCTCAAAAAGCAGACCTCAAACTAATGAATTCAACCCTCAAAGAGATGAGGTTTACGGCAAAGGTCTTTGAGCCCTATCGCGAGGTAAAGAAGGTCACCGTTTTCGGGTCGGCCAGGACCCAACCTGATGAAGCAATTTACGAAATGGCGCGCCGCCTGGGTCGAAAATTAGCTGAAGCCGGATACATG
Organism: Deltaproteobacteria bacterium; assembly: GCA_024641835.1. Classification (GTDB taxonomy): domain Bacteria; phylum Desulfobacterota; class DSM-4660; order Desulfatiglandales; family HGW-15; genus JAHECH01. The sequence continues at coordinate 2,186 of JAHECH010000186.1, read as the reverse complement.
GTCATCACCGGGGGAGGACCGGGAATTATGCAAGCTGTGAATGAGGGAGCAGGGACGGAGCGGTCCTTTGGTGTCAACATCCGGCTTCCCTTTGAGCAGAAGACGAATCCCATTATGGATGGAAACCCGCGTAGCATCACCTATAAGTACTTTTTCAATCGGAAGGTCGCCTTTCTTAAGGAGACTGATGCTGTGGTCCTGTTCCCTGGAGGGTTCGGTACCCTTGATGAGGCCATGGAAACGCTGACGTTGGTGCAAACCGGGAAAAGAGATCCCTTTCCCGTTGTTTTCGTCGACGAACCCGGAGGCACTTACTGGACGCGGTGGATCCATTTTCTGGAGAAAGAACTCATGACCCGGGGCTACATCAGCAGCAGTGATTTCTATGTCTTTGAGCGGGTTGAATCCATAGAGGATGCGATAGATAGAATTCGCAGCTTTTACACCCGCTACCACAGTTTGCGCTATGTGGGAGAACGACTGGTTCTCAGGCTCACGTCGAGTGTTGGGGACAAAGAAGTGGAGGTGCTGAGAAGAGAGTTCCAAGATCTTCTGACACCTCAGGGCGAGATCATTCTGAGTGGGCCTCTTCAGGAGGAAAGCGACGAACCTGAACTAGCCCACCTTCCAAGGATAGTGCTCGATTTCAATCGAAGGGACTTTGGTAGACTAAGAAAATTCATTGATGCGATAAACGTTTTTTCTGAAAAGAGCTCGATCTCTTGTCCTTTCGGTGCATAAGTATAAATTGCGCGATGAACGCCCGACCTACCCGAAAAATGCACAAAAGTGCACATTTTTCGTCTTCAAAACCGATGAACCTTCCCCGCTTTTTAGAACAACTTATTGATAGCACAATGTAAATTCCAGGCCCCCGCTTTTGGAATATTTCTTGCGTTCAAAATTCATAAGGGCGCGATTCAGCCGAATATGGCATGCCTAAACTGGACAGGAAATATTCGAGGCGGTCGTGGGAGCAAGGCGAATCAAGATACTCTTTGTTCCAGATAACCGGGGAGCAGTGAAACAGATCAGTATATCACTCACCCTCCTCGGCATTGGCGTGTTTATCCTATGTTGCACAGTCGCGTACTCCTGCTGGTTGATACGGGATTACATACGCATTTCAGGTCAGGTGCCCCAACTGACAGAGATGGAAAAAGAGAGAGGCCAAAAGGAGCGTGAGTTTGTCCACCTCTCTCAAAGAATTGATGAACTTGAGGGCGATTTTGAGGGGCTTCTGGCGCTTGATCAGAAGCTGAGGTCTGTGGCCGATCTCAAAGCGAACCAGCCTGAGATAGGAATGCTTGCCATGGGAGGATCCGAACTCAAGTCATCCCAACCGATTCGAATCGAGGGCCAGTCAGGAAAAGACTCTCACTCCGTTCTTGATCGTGCTGATGCCGCCACAGAGACCAGAATAACAAGGTTGACACGGGAGAGCAATGAATCAGCAGGTTCCCCGAAGCACCACCAGGTGCTTTTTGCCTCTATGGCGCCTATCTCGCCTGCAAACGGCTTCATCATGAGCGCTTTTGGCACTCGGGTTTCTCCTGGGTCCAGCAAAACTGAATTCCACAGAGGGATAGACATCGCTACACGTCTGGAGGCCCCTGTACTGGCGACTTCTGATGGGGTGGTCGCTTCTATCGGCTGGGAGCGAGGCTACGGCACAATTCTCTCCATAAATCATGGCAATGGATTGACGACATTCTATGCAAACCTGGATGACATATCCGTCAGGGAAGGAGAATACGTGGAAAGGGGAAAAACAATCGCAGTTGTAGGGAAGGGAGGTTTGGATGGTCCGCATCTTCACTACGAAGTCCGGATCGATGGTATCTCGGTTAATCCCATCCAGTTCATTTCAGAAGTACCCCACCTTAGTCAATCTTCTGTTTCTCCTTGACAGGGAAGAGCTTTTCCAACAAACTCCTAATCAGGCTGCCTGCCCGCGGGTCAGTGAACGGAAATGAGAGGGCTGGTCCTCTGGAGAAGGTGACGATTATATGACACAACCTGCATGGGCTGCCGACATCGTGGAAAAGGCATTCCAGCGGAAGTTCAAGATTGGAGGGGCCTGGAGAATGTTACGATTAGAGTGCAGGAGTAAGCTGTCACCTGAAGAGGTGATCGAAGAGTTGAAGCGCTTCTTTGCAGAAGGGGGGCTGGGTCTTAGGTTGAAG
>JAHECH010000185.1 GCA_024641835.1 Deltaproteobacteria bacterium | reverse complement strand
AGGGGATGTCCTGCTGGCCATTAGCACCAGCGGCAACTCAGCCAACGTCATCTCTGCCGCAAAAACAGCAAGAGGTCAGGGCATTTACACGGTCGCCTTCAGTGGGGGAGATGGAGGGCGTCTCGGAAGCCTTGTGGATATGGCTTTGGTTGCCAGAAGCAATACGACGGCGAGAATTCAGGAGACCCACATCTTTGCCGGCCACCTCATCTGTCAGCTTGTGGATCATATCCTTTTCTTGCAGGGGACGAAGGAGGAGTAGAGAGGGTGAGAGAATGGAAGCCCATATCCCTCGAAGGGGTTCAGTCCTATTCCCTGAAAAAAAGAGCCAGCAAGGTGAAGAGGGAGGATTTTGCCCAGCCCTGGAAACCGGGAGGCGATTTCAGGCAATGGCTCAGCTCCCTTCCAGGAATTCTCGCAGGGAGCGACTTCAGGGCTGTCGTTGCCCGGATTGTGAGGGCCCACAGGTCGGGCAAAACCATCATCCTTGCCATGGGGGCCCATCCGATAAAGGTTGGGCTGAATCCTCTCATTATCGACCTCATGGAAAGGGGGATTATTCAGGGCCTCGCCATGAACGGGGCGGGTATTATCCATGATACAGAACTGGCCATGGCAGGTCACACATCCGAGGACGTGGCTGCCCACCTGGGGGAAGGGAAATTCGGCATGGCTGGAGAGCCCGCAAAATTCCTTAATGAGGCGATGGTTGAAGGTGCGAGCCGAGGCATCGGACTCGGCAGAGCCGTAGGGGAGAGGATCGCGCGGGCCAAATGGCCTTTTAAGAGCCAAAGCCTTATGGCGAGGGCTTTTGAATTGGGTATTCCGCTGACAGTCCACGTGGCTATCGGCACGGATACGATCCATTTTCATCCCGACGTAGACGGTTCCGCCATCGGGAAAACGTCCCACCTGGATTTTCGCCTTTTCGCCAGTCTTGTTTCAAAACTCGAGGGAGGCGTGTTCATCAATCTTGGCTCTGCCGTCATCCTCCCCGAAGTTTTCTTGAAAGCTCTCTCCCTCGCGAGGAACCTGGGCTATCGTGTGAAGAAGTTCACTACCCTCAATATGGACTTCATCAGGCACTATCGGCCCATGACCAACGTGGTTCAACGGCCCACGATCGAGGGAGGGAAAGGATATTTTCTTATTGGCCACCATGAGATCATGTTCCCGCTCCTCGCTGCGGCAGTGATCGAAGGCCTGGAGAAGAAGTCATAAAGGAGAAGGCCCATGCCCATCTACGAATACAAATGCAAGAAATGCGAAAACGAGTTCGAGTGCCTTGTGCTCGGGAGCGCAAAGGATATTGAATGCCCCGCTTGCAGCGGCAGAAATGTGGAACGCCTTATGTCCGCTTGCAGTTTCAAGAGCAGCGGGAAATTCACGGCTCCTGGAAGTTCATCCGGCTGCTCCACATGTGGCGGCGGCTCCTGCAGCACTTGTCATTAACCATCGGGTGAGGAAGAAGAGGTGCACCGCGTCGGCTTCGGATATGATGCCCACCGCCTCATTGAGGGCCGTGACCTGATCCTCGGGGGCGTGAAGATCCCTTATGAGAAGGGTCTCCTGGGTCATTCCGATGCGGACGTGCTTATCCATGCCATCGTCGATGCCATCATCGGTGCTCTCGCCAAAGGGGACATAGGCGAGCATTTTCCGGACGGGGACGCGTCTTTAAAAGATGTAAACAGTTTTGTCCTGCTCAAAACAGTGATGGGATGGGTGAAAGAGGAGGGATTGAGGGTCAACAATCTGGATACGACCATTGTCGCCCAAAAACCTCGACTTTCCCCATACATCGCTACCATGAAGGAAAAGCTTTCCGGCGTCCTTGATGTCGGAACCCGTCAGATCAATATCAAGGCAAAGACAAGCGAAGGAATGGGCTTCTGTGGCAGAGAAGAGGGCATGGAAGCCTTTGCCGTCATATCTCTTGTCAAAAAGAACCCTTCCGAATGACGAGCTTCAGGCTTCACCTGACACAAAATGAATCGAGGGCTTAAGGCGCACGGCGCAAGGCCAAAGCCCCGTTTTGGTTCGATAGTAAGCCCTGCGCCCGTTAACACCGGAGAATCAGCATGACACTAAAGGTGTACAACACCGCTACCCGGATGAAAGAAGAGTTTCAGCCTCTGGAACAGGGCAAAGTGGGCATGTATGTCTGTGGGGTCACGGTTTATGATCTCTGCCACATCGGCCATGCTCGCTCGGCTATCGTCTTTGACGTCCTGGTGAGGTACCTCCGATCACGAGGCTTTAAGGTCACCTATGTGCGCAATTTCACGGATGTGGATGACAAGATCATCGATAGGGCGAGGCAGATGGGCAAAGACCCTAAGGATGTCGCTCAAGACTACATTGACGCTTTTTATGAGGACATGGGAAGGATTGGCGTGCTTCGTGCAGATTTCGAACCACGAGCCACGGAACACATTGCGGGAATGATCGAGATGATCAGCAACCTGATCAACGGGGGGTATGCTTATCTCGAAGGAGGGGATGTCTTCTATTCTGTGGAGAGACTCAGAGATTACGGGAAACTCTCCGGACGCCTGCTTGAAGAGATGAAGGCAGGCAGCAGGGTCGCTGTGGATGAAAAGAAAAGGCACCCCATGGATTTCGTTCTCTGGAAATCAGCAAAGCCGGGAGAGCCTCAGTGGCCGAGCCCCTGGGGGCCAGGCCGGCCAGGATGGCATATTGAATGCTCTGTCATGAGCAGCTTCTTCCTTGGCCCAACTTTCGACATTCACGGTGGCGGCGAGGATTTGCTTTTCCCTCATCATGAGAACGAGAGGGCCCAATCCATGGCAGCTACAGGCGGCCAGTTTGCCCGGTATTGGATCCACAACGGTTTCGTGACGGTGGAATCGGAAAAGATGTCCAAATCCCTCGGTAACTTCCTCACGATCCGAGATGCGCTAAAAACCTACCACCCAGAGGTGCTCCGCCTTTTCCTTTTGTCCAAGCACTACCGTAGCCCCCTCGATTTTTCAAGAGACGCTGTTCTCGATCTCCAATCGGGACTGGTCCGCATCTATAGGACCCTTCAAAGGCTGGGCGATTCCATCGGTGGGCCCGAGAAAGGGAAAGAAATCCCGCTTTTCGGATCTCTTTTAGATGAAAAAAAGGGATCTTTCCTCGAACAGTTCATCCATGCCATGGACGACGATATGAACACGCCTGCTGCGCTCGCCGCAGTCTTTGAATCTGTTAAGGAGATCAACAGGCTCCTGGATGAGCATGGGCACAAACCGGATGACCATACCAGAGCAAGGCTCGAATCTGATCGCCGTGATCTTTTTAGAGCAGCCGGGGTTCTGGGCATACTGGAAGAAGCTCCAGCAGATTTTTTCGGGAAGATCGCTTCATCAGGACAGGCGATCGATGTTCGTGAGATCGAAAGCCTCATGGATGAGAGGGCAAAGGCCAGGAAAGAAAAGGACTGGGCCAAGGCGGATGCACTGCGAAAGCGCTTGGCCGATATGGGCATTGTTCTGGAAGATACGCCCAGTGGAACAACCTGGAGGTACGACGTATGACAAAGGGATAATGCACGAGGCGAAAGATAAAAGGAAAACCCGATAACGTCTTACCTTGAACCTTGCACCCTGTGCCGCTTATTCTCGGCCCGAATTTTCGCTCTACCAGGGTGTTGAAAAAGACCCTGCTCGCAGGTTGCTCAAAAACGCTCAGATACAAGGCGCCCGAAATCCCGAGGAGTGAGACGTACATGAAAGTACGTCGCAATGACGAGGGATGAGGGCAACGCAGTAGATGGGCGTTTTTCAGCAAACTGCCAGAGGCAATGTCATTTGATGGTGTTATGATGAGCCCGTTTCAACTTGTTTCTGACCTCAAACCCTGCGGGGATCAGCCCCAGGCCATTGAAAACCTCTCTGAAGGCATCAAGAAGGGCCTCGGGCATCTCGTCCTTCTCGGTGTGACAGGATCTGGCAAAACCTTTACCATGGCCCATGTGATCGAGCGGGTTCAGAAGCCCACCCTCATCATCGCCCCCAACAAGACGCTGGCTGCCCAACTTTACGGAGAACTCAAGAAGTTCTTTCCTCACAACGCGGTGGAGTACTTTGTGAGCTATTACGACTATTACCAGCCAGAGGCTTACATCCCTCAAACAGACACCTACATCCAAAAAGATGCCCATATCAATGAGCAGATCGACAAGATGCGCCATTCCGCCACCCGCTCTCTTCTCGACAGGGATGATGCCATCATCGTGGCGAGCGTCTCCTGCATCTATGGTCTGGGTTCGCCCGAGGCCTACCACAACATGCTCCTTTATCTTGAGAAAGAGAGCGCCTACCCCCGCGAAGATGTACTGAGGAAACTCGTAGAGATCTACTACGAGCGGGGGGACTACGATTTCTCCCGAGGCCGCTTTCGGGTTCGTGGAGACGTGGTGGATGTTTACCCGGCCCACGAGGAAGACCGGGCTGTTCGAATCCATTTCTTTGGCGACATCATTGAAACGATCCAGGAGATCGATCCCCTCACGGGAAAAGCGCTGAGAGAGCTTAACCGAATCTCCATCTACCCTGCGTCTCATTACGTCACCACCGTGGACATCAGGGAAAATGCCATCCGCCGGATCAAAGAAGAACTCAAAGGGCACGTTGAATATTTCCGCTCCCACAACAAATTGATCGAGGCCCAGAGGATCGAAGAGCGCACGCTCTATGACCTGGAAATGATGATTGAGATGGGCTACTGCCACGGTATCGAGAATTATTCAAGGCATCTCACCGGAAGGGCTCCCGGGGAGCCTCCTCCCACCCTTCTGGATTATTTCCCAAAAGATTTCCTGGTCATTATTGACGAAAGCCATATTACGGTGCCCCAGCTGAACGGCATGTACAACGGCGACCGGTCCAGAAAAGAAACCCTTGTCCAATACGGATTCCGTCTTCCCTCAGCCCTGGATAACCGGCCCCTCAAGTTTCATGAGTTCGAGGAGAGGGTCCATCAGGTCGTCTACGTTTCAGCCACACCGGGGCCTTATGAGCTGGAAAGGATGGACTTGGTTGCGGAGCAGATCATCAGACCTACAGGGCTGACAGATCCGGACATCATCGTAAGGCCGGCAACGAATCAAGTGGATGATCTGCTGGGCTGGATCCGGCAGAGGATCCAGAGGCACGAACGCGTTCTGGTGACCACATTGACGAAGAGCATGGCTGAAGATCTCACGGACTATTATGCTGACTTGGCAGTGAAAGTCCGGTATCTTCATTCGGATATTAAGACCATTGAAAGAATGTCCATCATCAGGGATCTCCGCCTAGGGGTGTTTGATGTCCTGGTGGGCATCAATCTCCTGAGAGAGGGTCTTGATCTTCCTGAGGTGTCCCTCGTGGCCATTCTCGATGCGGACAAGGAAGGCTTTCTCCGCTCTGAAAGGTCCCTGATACAGACTTGCGGCCGTGCGGCGAGGAACGTCAACGGCCAGGTGATCCTCTATGCTGATCAGATGACAGGGTCCATGGCCAGGGCAATCGATGAGAGCAACCGGCGGAGGAGAATACAGCTGGAATACAACAAGACTTACAAGATTACGCCCGCGTCGATCCAAAAGGCGATCGACGACATCCTCGGTTCTGCGTATGAAGCGGATTACGTCACCGCTCCTGCGGTGGCTGAAAAAGAGGCGGAATACCTCACGCCGGAGAAGATCGTGAAAAAGATCAAGGAGCTTCACAAGAAGATGATGGATGCAGCCAAGAAAATGGAATTTGAAGAGGCAGCCCAGCTGAGGGATCAAATCAACGCTTTGCAAGCGAGAGAGCTGGAGATCAGGGACCAGGCATGATTCTCGTTATCTCTGGATCCTGAAATCTCGGGGTTGCCCACGGGAGGAATGAACCTATGGAAGATGCAACTGAATCAACCAGGGTGAGCAAAGAGCGGAAAAAGATCGCTGAAGAAATTGAATCTCTGTTCAAGAAACTCTACGCAGGAGAAAGCGCTTATTCCATCGGCCAATTTCATAAAGAAGAGTTTTTCCTCCGCACGGAGTTTGCCCTTGTTGTCCTGACCAAGGACAATGAGATCCGGATCAGCTTCTCTGATCGCACCAAGCCGAGCTTCGCCGCTCTGATTTCATTGCTCCTGGAAGAGATCAAGGGAACCAATCTCATTGTCTGCGAAGATTACACGACGGACGAGTATGGGAGCATGATCTGCGACGAAACAAATGGAAGCAGCACCGGGGTGATCGTTTGGGACCAGAAAGAGAGGTACTTTACCATGTTGAGAGATAAAGTGGAGCATGTCGTGGTCCGCAAAACCAAGAGAAGCTAGGAGGGAGATGTGTAAGGATCTTCTACAAAATGGCAATGGATTGCTCATTTCTATCCTCGCTTTTTCCTCCTCCCTGCCTCTTATCTCCATGCCCACGGCTAACTGCTCGTATTCCGTATCCAATTCTTAGACCCTTGTTATGGCAAGCATCTTGCTTTTATCAGAGGTCGCTCGCTTTTTTCGACGGATGGCGGAACCTGGCCTCGGATTTACAAGGACGAAACAGGGTCTCGGGAAAAGAGCGTATTTCGTGACATCCTATCGATCGGCGCGGCCTTGATGGTTGGAAGATTTCTCACCGTTCAACATTTTCTGAACCCTTTGCATGTGTACTGCCGCTTTCTGGACAGAGGATTGAGCAGACATGTCTCGTTCAAGCTTTGCAGGTGTTATGAGTCTCTCATTTTCGTTTGGTTAACCCTCATTGTCAAAGTTCTCATTCGCCTTTGCTGTGCCTTCAACAGGTCATGCAGCGTCCCGCAGGAACTGAGCAAGAAATAGGTGATCTGCTTTATGACGGACCTTACCCTATCGGAATTTGAACCTGACCTTGATCAAAGGCTGGATGAGCTTCTCAAAGAAGAGGCATCGAAGATGTACGGCTCCCCTCTATTCCTCCCCAAGGGGCGTGAGCCCACTCGCGATTTGAGCTTCTTCTCGTGGTCCCTTTCCATCTTCAACTCCCTTCTGTATAGAGTCTTGCAGACTCGCCACGCCCACCGAGCCTGATCAATTCTATTCATAGGACACTCTAATCTCACCCCCCAAGGTACCTGACTATGTCCCACATTTTTTTACTGGACACAGGGGGTAAAAGGTTAACGGGCTGTAGCCCAAATGGCATTAGGAGGTTCAGGGCAAGGTGACGAGGCATTTTCTTCAATACCAGGGCTCCCGGGCTGGTCTTTTCTACGACTTATCTATGGGGGAGTTCTGCCCCCTCCCGCTGTTCCCCTCGACTTCGCTCGGGGCCAGGGGTTTCCCCCACAGATAAACCGTGAAAAGACAGCGCCCTCTCACCAGGCATTTCAAAGGGAGCACCATCAGCCCACCTCTACTGGATCTTGAATTTATTTGGGCAACAGCCTGTTGAGCTCTAGCAGATTTCTCAAAAGACCCTGCTCGCAGGCTGCTCAAAAACGCCCAGATACAAGGCGCCCGAAATCCCGAGGAGTGAGGCGTACATTGGAGTACGCTGCAACGAAGAGGGATAAGGGCAACGATGTAGATGGGTGTTTTTCAGCAGCCTGCTAGACCTTCTCTACTTTGATCTTGTACACGTACTTAACCCAGTCGTGCCCATAATATCCTTCAGCGACTGTGCGGAGAGGAAATCCATGGCGCTGAGGGAGAGTCTTCCCATTGACTTGGTAGGCGAGGAAGACGGTGTCAGAGTTGA
>JAHECH010000184.1:1479-7728 GCA_024641835.1 Deltaproteobacteria bacterium | reverse complement strand
GGAAGCAGAAAAAATTCAAAGAGGGAAAGGTCGTTATTCTTGTCCAGAAGAGAACCATAGAAACTGCCTACAATTATTACGGGGTGGAGGCTGAGAATATCGGCGATCGGTGGGGCGCCGTGATTTTTTCTCTCTTCTTCTACGTCGTCTATACCCTATGGTATGGCTTTGCCATCCTTTTCATGTTTGAAGGCTGGGGAGTCCGCTTAGGACATTGATTCGTTTGCATCATTCCTGCTATAAAAAGGCTGAAGGCTTAGCTTGTTTCGTTTTTGCCTTCGGCTTTTTTTTGGATGGATTTTGAAGCATCTTCTGAAAAACAAGCTACTGGCAGGATACTGAAAAAGTCCCTGCCAGAAGAGGTTCGGGGACGGAATGCTTAAGCTCATAAAGACCCTTTTTCCCAAGAAGCAGCCACGGGAGGCGTACAGCGCCGAGCAACTGCGCATTGCCTTCAAAGGCCGCTACCATGCCTTCAAGCTGCTTCTGAATGCCAATAACAGGGCCCTGGATGTGATGGCGGAAATGGAAAAAGCGTTGAAAGGCACTTGGCCTTTTGGAATGAACTTTGTTCGCTCCCGATGCACCAGGGTCTCTACGGACGTATTTCAAATCGTGAAGAACCTGAACGACCTCACGCCGGGGAAATATAATGCCCTGCTCAATAAGTTCAAAGAGATCCAGACGAAGATTAACCCCTTCATCCGGCCACGAAGCCTCTCGCCTGAAGGGCCATTGGTCATGCTTCTTCGTGACGTGGACAGGGGCATGGCGGATCAGGTGGGCAGCAAGCTCGCCAATCTGGGAGAGATCCGGAAGCAGATTCATGTCAATGTGCCCAGGGGATTTGCTATCACGGCCTGGGCGTATGAGCATTTCATGCAATCCAATTCGCTCCAGGAGGAAATCGATCGACGGATTCAGGCCGCGGATGTGGGAGAGCTGGATCGATTGTATGCTCTCAGTGCCTCCATCCAGCAGTTGATCATCGGATCCCCTGTTCCGGAAGACCTTTCAACCGCCATCATGGAGCAATTTCAGCTTCTGGAAAAAGAAGAAGGACGACGAATCACCGTAGCCATGCGGAGCAGCGCTCTGGGGGAGGATCTCCCCGGGACATCTTTTGCCGGCCAGTACCGCTCTGAGCTCAATGTGAGCGGTGAACACCTCCTTCAGGCGTATAAAGAGATTGTAGCGAGCAAGTACAGCCTCACGGCCATGAGCTACCGGCTAAACCGGGGCATCCGGGATGAAGATGTTGCCATGTGTGTCGGCTGCCTGCGTATGGTGAACGCGGTGTCCGGGGGTGTGATGTATTCCAGAAACCCGGTGAACATCAGGGATGATGCGGTTCTCATCAACGCGATCTGGGGCCTTCCCAAGTCGATCGTGGATGGCAGTGCCACGCCGGATTTGTTCCTCATCTCCAGGGGCGACCCCATGGTCATACGTCAGAAGCAGATCGCCGTGAAGGACCAGAAGTTCGTGTGCTATCCTGACGAAGGGGTCTGCCGCCTGGATATGACGGGCGAAGAAAGCCAAAAGCCATCCCTCACTGACGAGCAAGCCATAGAGCTTGCACGCCTGGCCGTGATGGCCGAGGACTATTACCGCACCCCGCAGGATATGGAGTGGGCCATCGCCGAAGATGGGTCTGTCGTACTTCTCCAGTGCCGTCCCCTCCAGCAAGTGCATAAGGAACAAGAGGAAGAGAAAGAGGAAGGGACCAAGGCGGCGGGAACCGTGGTCATGAGCGGAGGCGTCACAGCGAGCCCCGGCGTTGCCTCCGGGCCTGTCTTTATGGTCAAGAAAGACGTGGATGCCCTTCAGTTCCCTCAGGGGGGTGTGCTCGTGGCTGATCAGTCCCTGCCGCGGTGGGCAACACTGCTCAATCGCGCCGCTGCCGTCGTCACAGAACGGGGTAGCATTACGGGTCATCTTGCGAACGTAGCGAGAGAATTCGGTGTCCCCGCCCTTTTTGGGGTGAAAGATGTCACGGATGTTCTCAAGAACGGGCAAACGGTCACCGTGGATGCTGAAGGGCTTAGAATCTATGAGGGCCGTGTGGATGAGCTTTTGAAAAGAGAAGAGGCGCCCAGGAACCTCATGGAGGGCAGTCCCGTACACGAAGCGCTCCAGGCCGCTGCTCAACTCATCATCCCCCTGAATCTCCTGGATCCCGATGCACCGACCTTCAAGCCGGACAAATGCGAGACCTTTCATGACATCACCAGGTTCTGCCATGAAAAAGCGGTGCACGAGATGTTCCAGTTCGGGAAGGAGCACCAGTTCCCGGAGCGATCGAGCAAACAACTTCTTGTCGATATTCCCATGCAGTGGTGGGTGCTGAATCTGGACGACGGTTTCAGGGAAGAAGTGGAGGGCAAATACGTCAAGCTGGAGAATATCGTCTCCCTTCCCATGCTCGCCATCTGGGAAGGGATTGCCGCGAAGCCATGGGCAGGGCCTCCTCCGGTGGACGGGAAAGGGCTCATGTCCGTGATGTTCGAAGCCACAAGGAATACCGCCCTGGTGCCGGGAGTGCGCTCCAATTACGGGGACCGCAATTATTTCATGATCTCAAAGAACTATTGCAGCCTCAATTCGAGGCTGGGATTCCATTTTTCTACCATAGAGACTCTGGTGAGTGAAAGGGCAAGCGAGAACTACATCAGCTTCCAGTTTAAAGGGGGCGCTGCGGACTTTGAGAGAAGATACAGGAGGGTGGTCTTCATCAGGGAGATTCTTGAGCAATATGACTTCAGGACCGACATCAGGGAAGACAACGTCATCGCCCGAATAGAGGACCAGGAAATGGATTACATGAAAGCACGCCTCCAAATACTCGGGTTTCTGACCATCCACACCAGGCAACTGGACATGATCATGTCCAATCCCGCCTCACTGAACCGTTATTGGAGCAAGATTACCAAAGACATACAGGAACTCTTCCAGGTCCGTCAGAATCTTAGCCTATGACTTTTTCTCAGGGTGGCGAGGCCTTTTCGAGGCCGACTCAGGGGGTGGTCTCTTCAGAGCCGCAACCACTTCCCCAGTGCCACGAACCGGCGCCGAAAAGCCATAGGGTCATGGCAGTAGCCCCAGAGAGGCGACTCTCCGGTTGGCTTGGAGGGACTGCGCCTACCATGGAGAAGACTTGAGATCATGGAGGTGGTTAAGGGGATGAGTCGATTTCCGGTTGCGGACTCCTCAGTGACCACCCCCTGGGTCGGCCGAGGAAGACGTCTTGTTGCACCTAGTATCGTGTCCCAGAAATACCTTGACTTAATCCTCTGCGCCGCCCTCCCCCTGCCGGGCATAAGCGCCAGCTTCAAGCTGGTGGCGGAAGGATGGAAGGTCGATGATGCCTTTTCTGAATGTGACTGGCGGGAGGGCGCTGTCTTTTCACGGTTTGTCTATGGGGGAAACCCCTGGCCCCGAGCGAAGTCGAGGGGAACAGAGGGAGGGGGCAGAACTCCCCCGTAGATAAGCCGTAGAAAAGACCAGCCCGGGAGACTTGGAACGGAAGAAAAGGTATCATCGGCCGGTTAAGCTTGCGCTTATATGACAGTGGGGTGGGATCGCAGTGTCGTTTGTAAAGGAACTTCTGGGACGCCACACTAGATGCCACCATTGGAAGACGGCTCAAAACACGTTGAAGCCTTAGTGGGTCCGAAGAAGGTCTTGAAGTTTCTGAATATCATACTATGATAGCGAAGATTTTGAGGACTCTTGTTCTCTGACGAAACGGACTTAGCATGAAAACATCCCTTTACGCCACTCTTCAGAAGAAGATCATTTTCGTCACTCTGATCGTCTCTCTTGCCCCTCTTTTTATTCTTGGAATCACGATTTACCAGCAGTTCTCCCGGATGTATCGGGCCAAGGTGGAGGAGCAGATCGAATACCGGGCAAGAGCGCAGGCCGAAGCCGTCGACCTCTTTTTGAAGGAGCGAACTGCCATCCTCGCTGCGATCGCTGATACCCATACCTTTCAGGAGATTATTGACGACAAGAACCTCTCTCAACTCTTCCAGATCATGAACCTGAGGGCGGGCGCTTTCGTGGATCTAGGCGTCATCAGCAATTCGGGCCAGCATCTTGCTTATGTCGGTCCATATGAGCTGAAGGGTCTGAACTACTATCAACAGGACTGGTTTGGGGAGGTGATGAGCAAGGGCATTTATATCAGTGACGTTTACCTCGGATACCGGCAGTTGCCCCATTTCATCATCGCCATAAAGCGCCAGGAGGGCCAAAATAGCTGGATCCTCCGGGCCACCATCGACCCGGACATTTTTGGTGCCATTGTGCGGGCGGCGCAAGTGGGAAAGACGGGGGATGCTTTTATCATCAATAGGGAAGGGTCTTATCAAACCCGTCCAAGGTTTGACGGTCAGATCCTTTCCCCGTCCAAACTGGATCCGCACCTCTTTGGGGGTAGGACGACGCTGGTAGAGAAAGAGGGTAGTGGCGGAGAGAGTATCCTTTATGCCGGGAGCTGGTTGAAGAATGATAAGTGGCTTCTGGTCATCAGCCAAGAGATCGCAGAAGAAATGACAGGGCTTTTCGGAACACGAAACGTCATGATCGCAATACTGGCCTTGGGTATTGCTGCGATTGTTTGCACCACGATTGGCATCACCAGGGTAACGGTCAACCGCCTCAGGGATGCGGATTCGCAGATGAATGCCCTGAATGCCCAGCTCATGCAATCAGACAAACTGGCTGCCCTGGGTAAAATGGCGGCAGGAGTGGCGCATGAAATCAACAACCCTCTTGCCGTGATTCTCCAGAAAACCGGCTGGATAGAAGACCTGCTCATGGAAGAGGATTTCCAGAGAAGCAAGAACCTGGAAGAATTCAAAAACTCCATCAAGAAGATAGAGGAGCATGTAGAACGAGCGCGAAAAGTCGTTCACAATATGCTCGGGTATGCCCGCAAGATGGAGCCGCACATGGAGGATGTGGATATCAATGATACGGTGGGGCAGACCATATCCATTCTGAACAATTACGCGCGAATCAACAACATCGAGATTCTTACAGAGCTGGCGCAAGACCTGCCGATCATTGCCAGCGACCAGGCCCAACTCCAGCAGGTCTTCTTAAACCTGATCTCCAATGCCATCGATGCCATCGGCAAGGACGGCCGAGTCTTGGTGAAAAGCGTTCGAGCCGGATCAGAACTGGAAGTGAGTGTGACCGATACTGGTAAGGGCATACCGGAAGAACTCCAGAAAAGAGTGTTTGATCCTTTCTTCACAACCAAAGAGACAGGGAAAGGGACGGGACTCGGCCTCTGGGTCAGTTACAATATCATCGAGAAAATGGGGGGAACGATCTTTGTGAGGAGCAAGGTAGGGGAAGGGACCACGTTCACGGTGAAACTTCCCATCATCATTCCGGAGAAGAAGTGAAGCCACTCTGCGTCACCTGGAGACTGACTTTTGCCCATAAGGGGGATTACTGGACACAGGGGTACGGATTGGGGGTCGTGGGGGTCTCTTTCAAAATGAGGAAACGAAGAGAGACCGGGAATGACACCCCCGCGGCCCCTCAGGCGTTTCTAGTACCCCCTGTGTCCAGTAAAAATATGGGACATAGTCACGCGGAGAAGAGAGGAAAGGATACAAAAGGAGAGCGCCATGGATTATTTTAGAGCTCTGATCGTCGATGACGAACAGGATTTCCTGGAGACCGTGGTCAATCGACTGAAAAAAAGAAACATCGAAACTACGGGTGTGCGCAGCGGTGAAGAGGCGATCGAGGTGATGAAGAAGAAAACCTTCGATGTGGTGATCCTGGACATCAAAATGCCGGGAGGCATGGATGGCATCGAAACACTGAGAGAGATCAAGAGAATCCAGCCTCTTGCCGAAGTGATCCTCCTCACCGGCCACGCTTCAGTGGAAACAAGCATTGAGGGGATGAAGCTGGGCGCTTTCGATTATCTCATCAAGCCTATAAAGCTTGAGGACCTGCTCACAAAAATGGCGGCGGCGTTCGAGAAGAAGAATGCCCATGACCAGAAGATCCGTGCGGCCAGGATTAAAGACCTGGTCCAATTCCCGGGCAGTGCCCTGGAACATGAAAAAGAGGATAAGAAGTGAAAAGGAGTTCTCCCTTCGGGAGTGGACATGGACCAGACGCAACGCCGATACGAACGACTAAGAAGACTCATCCTGGCGATCATGATCGTCGTGCCTTTTATCCCCTTCATCCTGGTCCTGGGGATAGGTTACTACT
>JAHECH010000184.1:0-1469 GCA_024641835.1 Deltaproteobacteria bacterium | reverse complement strand
TACTACTTTACCACTTCTCTGGAAACGAATACCATTGCGAGCATGGAGCGCATCGTAGAAGACCACAAACAGATGATCGAGTCCTTTCTGAAAGAACGCAAGTCGCAACTCGAATTCATCATCCAATCTTATCACTTTGAAGATCTCGGTGATCCGGAGAAACTCTTCAGCGTCTACAAACAACTGCAGAAAGAATCCCCTGCATTCATCGATCTAGGGATTTTCAATGAAGAGGGCATCCATGTGACCTATTTTGGACCCTATAAACTGGTGGGAAGGGATTACGGACAGGAAGGTTGGTTCAGACAGGTCCTCAGACAGGGTGTTTACATCAGCGATATCTTCCTCGGTTACAGAAAGATTCCTCATTTCATTATCGCCGTAGCCAAGGAGGAGGAGGGGAAAAAGTGGGTGATCCGGGCTACCATCGACACCTATATGTTCACCGAGCTGGTTGAAAAGGTCCGGATCGGAAAGACGGGTGAAGCTTTTATCCTGAATGGAGAAGGAGTCTTTCAGACACAGAGGCGCTCGGGCGGAAACCTTATGGAGAGAGACCCGGATAGTATCGTAGCGCCGGGGCGATATGAGGGTATCAAAACATTTGTCCGAAAGAACTCCAGGAGAGAGGAATACCTTTACGCGACGACCTGGCTGAAGGGCAAGGACTGGATGCTCGTGGTAAGGCAGGAAAGAGACGATGCTTTCAGGGCGCTTCGTTCTGCGGCGTTTATCATCGTTTTGATCAGCGTTATCGGCGGGGCCGTCATCGTCTCTGTCGCGTTTTATATGACCGGCCAGATCATCAGGAGAATGGAGCGTATAGACACGGAAAAAGATCAGCTGGGTAGGCAGTTGGTCAGGGCAACACGCCTTGCAGAGCTCGGCCAGATGGCAAGCGGTTTCGCCCATGAGATCAACAACCCCCTCCAGATCATGAAGTCAGAACGGGCGCTCATTGACACGATCTTCTCCGATATGAGGAAGAAGGGAGACCTCAAAGAATCTCAGGACCTTGTTGATCTTGAAGACTCGCTGAACCAGATCAAGTTGCAGATCGACCGCTGTGAGAAGATCACGCAGGCCATCCTCAAATTCGGCAGGAAGACCGAGCCGGTGATCAAAGACGTAGATCTGGCAAGCTTTATGCCTGAAGTGACCGGCATGATAGAAAAGAAAGCGATCATTCAGGGTATTCACCTGAGGCAGGAGATTTCAGAAAAAACCCCGGCTGTTCGTGGCGATCCTGACCAGCTTCAGCAAGTTCTGGTGAATCTGTTTAACAATGCGATCGATGCCATTGTGGAAAGGCATGGCTCGCGAGGGGGAGAACTCACGGTTGAAGCGGGTCCCGACCAGGATGGGAAGGTCAGGATTGCGGTGAAAGATAATGGTATAGGCATCAGCCCGGAGAATATGAAGAAGATGTTTACACCTTTTTTTACGACCAAACCTGTGGGAAAAGGGAC
>JAHECH010000183.1 GCA_024641835.1 Deltaproteobacteria bacterium | reverse complement strand
TATGGTCCTCTTACGGAAAAGCAGGCCAAAGTCCTTGAAAGAGCGCTGAGAAACACCGTCATTACACGAACCCTCGTCAATGATGCGCTGGAAATCGGCAGGTCAAGCCTGGGCATTGTCAACAAGAGCACATCCAGCCTTTCCCGCTTTGTCCTTGAGACTTTCGTGGAGATTCTCGATTTGAATGATCACGACATCGCTGAGAAGGTCAAGGGATGCACGACTTTTGGTGACCTCACGAGGACCGTTGCCGAGAAGGGCATACATCTGGAGTGCGAGGAAGCTCTGTGGAGCAAGGAGCTTTTCTTGGATGAAAGCAAGATCAAGCAGATCCTCAGGAATCTTCTGATCAATGCCTTAAAATATCGAAAGAGCAGAGTGGATCTTAGAGTAGAGCTGAGCGGCAACAGCCTTCTCATGGCTGTACGCGACGACGGAGAAGGAATCCCCTCCAGCTATCACCAGAAGATATTTGAATGCTATTTCCAGATGGACGCCAAGAGCAATACCTGCGTGCGAGGACATGGGTTAGGTCTCGCCGGAGTTCAAGTCCTGCTTGAGGACATGGGGGGCCAGCTTTTGCTGGATAGCGACACAGGGAAGGGGGCAACATTCTCGGTCAAGATACCCCTCTAAGCGTGTGGGTGAGGCTTGAGGTCGCCTTCCAGAATTTCTTGTCTTTTTCTCGCCATCCTTCCCCGAAATGTTTATCAAAAAAAGGTTTGAGCCTCAAGAACCAGCGGCCCCGTTTTTCACTCATCTTATGGCGGGTCTCTAGAATATCACTGACAAATGAGGGTAGCATTGTTGGTGGAGTGACTTGTGAATCCATCCTGGGTATGTTATAAATTCTCTGGCATTTCGGCGGGAGGAGAAAGCGATGGATTCAGTGGAAAAGGCGAGGGTGCGACTTGAGCACTGGATTTCTCACAATGACCATCACCGTGAGGATTATGAGAAATTCGTCAAAGAACTGGAAGAGGCGGGCAAAACGGAAAGCGCAAGACGCATGAGAGAAATGATGGACCTCACTTTGAGGAGCACCGAATGCCTCAGAAAGGCATTAGAAGCGCTCGGGCGCTGAGTGAGGAGGAGAATGGTATGTGTGAAGCTCATGCGTTTTTGCTGCAAGGTAATACAGAAGAGTTGATCCTCGAGAATGTAGACGAGGTGGTTGTTGAAGGTCATGAGATAAGAATGATCAACATCTTCGGTGAGCAGAAGATACTGAAGGCAAGGATCAAGAGTTACAACAATGCCCAGAGGAAAATCGTTGTGGAAGCGCTCGAGTAGTTAAGCTGAGGAAGGAAACTGGATCATGGAGAGGCTCATTCGCAAAGCTGCTGAGATGATTTGTACCTCGAAGCTGAATATCGCTCTGACAGGCGCCGGAATATCCGTGGATTCAGGAATACCCGATTTCAGGAGTGCTGGCGGGCTCTGGTCAAAATACGATCCTGCGGACTATGCAACCATCACGGCTTTCCGGCAGAATCCGGAAAAGGTATGGGATATGCTGCGAGAAATGGATGCCCTGGTGAGCCAGGCTAAGCCCAATGCCGCACACATCGGCATGGGTGATCTGGAAAAGATGGGGTATCTTCATTGCATCATCACACAGAATGTGGACAACCTCCACCAGGCAGGCGGTGCCAGGAACGTCATAGAATACCATGGCAATTCCAGCACTCTCTCCTGCTTGTGGTGTGGCAGGCAGTATCAGGCGAAGGAGAAGCGAGCGGAACGTATCCCAAGATGTGAATGCCGCAGAGTTCTGAAGCCGGACGTGATCTTTTTTGGCGAGCCTATACCTGTGGAAGCTCTCAATAGATCATTCCAACTGGCCGCCTCCGCCGAAGCGCTGATGGTGGTGGGGACTTCCGCTGTGGTCTCTCCAGCAAACACAATCCCTTCCATTGCAAAGGATAGGGGCGCGCGAATCATCGAAGTCAACCTTGAGAGGACCCACCTCACCGGTACGATTACAGACGTCTTCCTTCAGGGGAAAGCGGGAGAGATCATTACGGCGCTCGTAGAGGAAGTGAGACAAACACTGGGTCCGCCTCGCTAGTGCCGAAAACCCTCATTTGGGCTTGAAGAAATCCTCCAGATGGATAACTTTGTCATCCCTTCTGACCATATCCCAAGATCCCTTGAGTTTGGCTTTTCTGAGGTCATTGATCATCCCCTGAAGCTCGGGACTCCTGTCGATAATGCCCTGGATCTGCTTGTTCAGTTCCTTCCAGCTCCGATCCAAATCTGATGTATCCAGCTGGAAAGCTCCCCATGAGGAGAGAAAAGCGCCAAGGTGAGATAGAAGACCGAAATGCGTGGTGCCCTGGAGATAGTAGGGGCAGTGACACCAAAGACTGAAACATTCGATTCCCCTTTTCTTGGCTTCGTTCAAAATCGTCGAATGGATGGCGCTGGGTCCCTTGTAGTTGACTGAGATGACCTTGTGTGCCTTGAGTCTTGCAAGGAGTTCCTCACTTGTGGCGAGGGCAGAGATCACCATGTCCGTGTGAAGGACATTATCGTACATGCTCCCAAGGATGATGATCGTCTTGACTCCCAATTTCTCGCAAAGGCTAAGGAGAGAGTATACGAAACGCATCCACTGGAGGTTGGGTTCAGTCGCTTTCAGGAGGACCAGATCGGTTCCCACAAGACTTCGCTCCGTAGCGTACAACTGGCCTCCAGGAAGAGTGACTTTTTTTAGCAGTCCGTCTTGGATCTCCACTATGGGACGATTCTCATCAAAGCGGTAAAAAGGGTCAGGAAGGATCGTGCCGAAGGCTTTGGCCTGCATTTTTTCTATCAGGTACTCAACCATACCCCGAGCTATGTCAAGGGCGTTACCCCAGCCTTCAAAACCCGCGATGAGTAGCGGCTCCTTCAGTTCAGGAAGATATTCAATGTCCATGTTTTCAAATATCATTTTGTTAAAGTGACATCCCCATCTCAGATTGTCAAGACCAGCCTTTATATTTTCATTGACAAATTGAGTAATATATTAAGAATACAGCACGTTGGTACCGATGTCTCGCGTCATCGGGCTGAAGGAATCATTAAGGGGCGAGAGGATTGTCTATAGAAGTCGAAAGGAGTGTACTGGAGAACGCCTGCAAGGAGATGATAGAAACCATTCTCATCTGCCTTCCTAATGCCTTTAAAGGCACTATCTATCGCGTCGGGAAACTACCAGCTCTGATCACGGAGAGAATCACTTCCGGAATCATCAACAGGGAGAAACGGGAGATCTCCTGGGGATTGCCGGAGAAGTCAGGATACAACCCCCCAGGCAAGCCGTGGCTCGACTACAGGGATGAACCTGGTCGCCCTCTGGAGGCCATGGCCTGGTGTGTGGAAAGACAGAAAAGCTGGACTTCAGAGGACCCCAAGACCGATGTGAGAAGCGTGAGGCTGCAGGTCGAGGGCATGACAGAGGACTTTCACCATATGGAGCCTGTCCTTGCTCGCAAATCAGACCTCCGCTTTGATATGTATTCTGACCTTGACTATCCTCTGAATTACCAAGGCAACAGGATCTGGCAGGATACGGAGTACGCGGTTGTGGCTGTGATAAAAATCCACTCTCAGGCCGACACGATTCGTATCGGAAGCCCGCAAACTGTAGTGATCAAAAAACTGTCCCGCTCCCTCGGGACGGAACTGCTCTCCCAGCAGTTGCGCCAGGATTCTCTGAGAGCGATGCAGCAGATTGCCAGGGATAGACTGAATGCTTGCAACATACTGGCAGATTCCCTTCGAAACGCCATTACCAAGTCAGGCTTGATTTTCTCCCTGGTGAAACAGGAAATCGGATACCTGAGGGACCAATGGGAAATTCTGCTCCTTGAAGAACGAAAGGAACAGAACGGAAAAGCTAAGGCGATAAAGGATCTGAACCGGATTCTTGAGAATATGCCGGACAGGGCGGAACATCTCAAGAAGGACATCATCGCTGTTCAGAATCGTTTTCTTGATCTCTCTTTGACCCCTGAAAAGGCAGCGCATTGGGTGACCATGCAGATTCAGGGGAGATGGAAAGAGTTTCTTGAGGGATTTCCTCTAGGGGAGGAGCAGACAAGCGCAGTATGGCAGTGCATTGAACGTCTCAAGAAATCTCTCTATTTCGGAAAAGATCCCGATGTTGTTGAGCAGTATGATAAGATTCCGCCGGAACTCAAGAAGGAATGGGTAGACCTGATTTACAGCAACAGTGATCATTTTGATTCTGTCAGGCTGGATGCGCTTATTAGCATTTTAGGAAACCCCGCGATCGCTATTCCATCTCGCGAAAAGTCAAAGAGGACTCTAATCCAACTGAAAGCTCTTGCAGAAAACATGAATCAGCTTGAGAGGAACACCAATTTTCTCTTGCGCCAGGTGCTCAACGGAAACAATTGTGGAAAATGGGAGGAAACGGGCGATCACAGGAGCGTTCAGCACCCATCAGCGGACACGAAATCTCATCAATAGAAGAGCAAGACCTGCTGCGCCTGTAGCTCAGCTGGATAGAGCAGCGGACTTCTAATCCGCAGGCCCCGTGTTCGACTCACGGCAGGCGCACTACCCACACAAGGGGGTTAGCCGGACTTGGCTAACCCCTAATCCAATAGACCTAGTTACAAAATCGAGGCACCTCTCCATCATCATATTCACAGACAAATAAGAAATCTTCATCGGTTCGCTGACCTCTTGCAAGGCGCTCAAAACAGTCTTGGTTGCAATAATAGCGTCGGTCGTTTTTTAAAGGTTCGCCGCAGGCGCCGCAGAAGTAGAGTTTTTTGTTCATCGTGGTCGATCCTCCATCCTCCGAAATTATGTAGGGTGATTGCCCTTTTCCTGTCTTTTTGTCTCAAGGCTCTGCTTTTTGCCTGGCCCAATGCAGCTCTGTTTGGAGATCGCGCAGGGTCAGGAGCAGTATCTCCTTCAGTGTTGCCCCCACGCCCATGCCTCGGATTGCGCTCGCAAGATGATGGGGGACTTTCAGTTTGGTATTTAGCTCTCTTTCCATCAGTTCTACAGGCATGATCGGAAAACCCTGACTCTCAAGGTCTCGTTTGTTGTACTGAACAACAAGGGGAACCTTAAAAATGCTCTTTTGCTCCTCTTTCAAATTCTCCGCTAAGTCCTTCAAAGACAAAAGATTTGCCATTCTTTGAACTTCCAGGGAGTCAGCTACAAAGACGATCCCGTCCACCCCTTTGAGCACCATTTTCCGCGTGGAAGCATATTTCGACTGACCAGGAACCGTGTAGAGCTGAATCTTGACATCACAACCTCTTACTTTGCCGACCCCGATGGGAAGGAAGTCAAAGTACAGAGTTCGATCTCCTTTCGTGTTGATCGAGACCATCTCCGCGGTGGCGTTTTTGTT
Source organism: Deltaproteobacteria bacterium (assembly GCA_024641835.1). GTDB lineage: Bacteria > Desulfobacterota > DSM-4660 > Desulfatiglandales > HGW-15 > JAHECH01. The sequence continues at coordinate 2,352 of JAHECH010000183.1, read as the reverse complement.
GAATGCCCTGAAAATATAATCCAGATTGGTCGTTTTTCCGCAGCGGCCCGGTCCATAGTAGACAATCTTGCACTCGATGGTTCTTTCTCTTGGATTGAAGCTCGCCATTGATGAAGATTTCTCGCCCTGACATTGCTCAGATTTGATGATTCAACAGTTCTCATGAATGATGAATGGAGACGTCGATCTCTTGATAACATTAGACTTCTATCCGCTCTCTACGGTGATGTCGACCAAGTAACTTTCGTGCTCTGGGCCATTCCCTACTCTGGATACGTTCGACACGAAACAAGGGGCTCTGAAGACCGCGACAGGAGAAAAAAACTGGGTCTGGGGAAAGCGCGAACCGAGTTTCAGTGTGCGTATGAGAGAGTTTTGGGTAGGGGATAAGGCTATCGTCACTGTCTTGCCCGATTGAGCCACTACCTCCAGTTCCTCAGTGGATCCCCTGAGAGGTGGGTTCTTGACTTCAACGACGACGTTGGATATTGCCAGCAGTTCTTCATCGTCTTGCTCTATATCGTCTGCGCTCGATGATGAATTTAAAAGTGAGGGTTCTGTCCCGTCTGGTTTTTCCAATTCGTCGATGAAAAGCTCGTGGCTCATCATATCCGGTCTCCCCGCCAGCGAAAGAGGAGGCAGTGTACAGTCTGGAGTAGTATATGAACGTTTGACGAGGTATTGGGAGTGTGTGAGTAACTCCTGATGTTCACAAAGACAACGTTCATATTCGCATCCCCAAAATACCCTTAAGCAAGTTCTGTACCATTTCAAAATTTTTCACAGGATTGACTTAATGCCCTGAATCTCTTTGACATACCATTCTTGGAAAATATCCGGAGTGCCGAAAATTGTCACATGGTGTACAAAAATAGACATATGTTCCGTGAAATCTTGCTGCAACCGAACAACCAGAAAAGAGCCCGCGCTCGCTTTTTTGCTTCCCGAGATGATAACACCGCCTACAACAGGGCTGCATAAGCGAGACCAAGTGAATTGAGGGGTATGGGATGCTGGAATTTTCCGTTTAGGAGCAAGGGATCTTGATGGAGTTACAAGAAAAGACTTAGCGTCGGTGGGAAACAACAAGGTGTAACAAAAAAGTATACATCCGTATGATGATATGCTATGATTCCAAAATGAAAACTATTGGAAACTCGAGACCGATGGAGATGCGATATGGTAGCGAAAGCGGGTCCTGACTTAGCCATTGATCGCCTCAGGGAGATCTCGCAATGGGTATCCTCAGTCCTGGACCTTGATCATTTGTTAGAGCTCATCATTGACACCGCAACCCGCATGATGCAGGCCAAAGCAAGTTCCCTCCTGATGTTGGATCCGCGTACAAAGAAACTCTACTTCAAAGTCGCGATCGGGGAGAGGAGAGAAGAGGTCAGGAAGTATGAACTAAACATAGGCCAGGGGATTGCCGGGATCGTGGCACAGACAGGGGAGCCCCTCCTCATCCCAGATGTGACAAAGGATCCGCGGTGGTACAAACAAATCAGTGAATCCATTGGCTTTCAAACCCATTCTATCGCCTGTGTCCCGATGAAGGTGGGAAATGAAGTCATTGGAGTTGTTGAGATTATCGACAAGGAAGATGGTTCACCGATTCAAAATGAAGATATGAAGCCGTTGACTGCTTTCGCCGAACTTGCTTCCGTAGCCATCAGTAACGCGCGAAAGATCCACCAGGTGCAGAAAGAAAACAGGGACCTCAAAGAGGAACTCTGGAACAAGTATCAGATCATAGGCGAAAGTGAATCTCTTCAGAAGGTAATATCCGATGCATTCAAAGTCGCGAACTCCAAAACAAGCACGCTGATCCTGGGTGAGAGTGGGACGGGCAAGGAACTGCTTGGCCGGCTGATCCATCTTGCAGGGGCCAGAAAAGACAAACCCATGATCATTCTCAATTGTGCAGCCCTTCCGGAAACGCTCCTGGAAGCAGAGCTATTTGGCTATGAAAAAGGGGCTTTTACGGGTGCCGTGACGAGAAAAATAGGCAAGTTTGAGCTGGCGGATGAGGGGACGCTGTTCATGGATGAAATAGGAGAGATGACCCAGGGCATGCAGGCAAAACTCCTTGGCGTTCTGCAGGAGGGAGTATTTTACCGAGTGGGTGGAAACATTGCTATCGGTGTGGACGTCAGGATCATTTCAGCAACGAATAAGGATATCTCTAAAGAAGTGGCAGAAGGGAGATTCCGGGAGGATCTCTTTTACCGCCTGAATGTGGTCCAGATTCACATGCCCGCGCTCCGTACCAGAAAAGAGGACATTCCCCTTTTGGCGGATTATTTCCTTAACCTTTTCAAACAAGAAAGGGGCGCTGCGCAGCTGAACATT
>JAHECH010000182.1 GCA_024641835.1 Deltaproteobacteria bacterium | reverse complement strand
GATTGAGTTCTGGTGAATATGGGGGGAGGAAAAAAAGTTGCAGAGGGCTTACCGAGTCTATAAATGGTGCCACACTTTTCGCTTTGTGCGCGGGATGGCCGTCCACAATCAAGAATCCCATACGCTCACCATTGTGAGGAAGACGCTTAAGAAATTCGATAAACTTGGGAGCTTTCGTCCTCCCATTGACTCTCATGAACCGGAACTCCGCTTGCGCACTGACTGCCGAGATCAGATTCAGGCCACATCTCGCTCCCCTTCTGCTGATTACTGGTGTTTCCCCTTTAACCGCCCACGTGGTTCCAGTGCGATGACCCGATCGAACACCCGCCTCGTCTCCAAAAAAGATCATCGATTTGCTTCTTTGCGCCAATTGACGAATACAAGGATATTCCTCCTGGAGACACTCCTGAACTTCTTCAGGCCGTTGCTGGTGAGCACGCCATACCGGGCGCTGAAGTGCCACTCCCAGTTGGGCAAGCAACCGGCATACAGAGGCATTGCTCAGCTTCACACCAAATTGTTTATAGATGACTTGCCCAATCATCTTGGCAGTCGAGAGGGCAAGCGTAAACTTGAGTTGCAGCGGGTTCTTCTCGGCTACTGTCTTACAGATCCATTGAATTGCCTTCGCTAACGGGCTACTGTTTCTATGGTTTTTGCTGCGTGCTTCTGCGTAGGTTGTTCGTTGGTCTTCGTGCTTTTGCGGCGATAGGCCTGTATTCGGTAAGTAGTAAGGTGAATGCAGAAATTGCTTACTATGAAAACGAAGCACTTTCTTAAATCTACAGACGTTGTTGACCGCCTGATCTGAGTAAGATAGGCGGCGGGCATGATGCCTGCTCTACTTGTAATGATAACACAATGGGAGGAATCAAAAATGAGTGAAAAAGTACGTTGGGTGACAAAGATAAGCAAAACCGTGCCTGATAATTGCCTGATTCGAGGTTACAAACACAGTGAAATTATTGAAAAGTTAACTTACACACAGGGGATGTTTTTGACCATGGTTGGAAGACTTCCCACACAACCCGAAGCGAAGATGATGGATGCGATACTCAACTGCATTCTAGAGTTTGAGATGCAGGCACCGACGGTTGCGGTCGCTTGTCACATTGCGTCGGGAAACCCTGAAATTGCTCCTGCAGTTGCAGGGGGGCTTCTTGCTGTAGGACACCGTACCACCTCTCCTCAGGATGCAGCCCAGCTTATCAATGATGCTTACAAAATGATGAAAGAAGGAGGACTTTCGAGAGAGGAAACGGCGAAGAGCGTGGTAGATCGCTATCGAATGGAGAAGAAGCGTATTCCAGGATTTGGCCACCCTTCTCTTCGGCGGGTCGACTACCGAGCGAAAAGCCTCAGGGACGTGGCTGAAAGGCTTGGCATCGTTGGGGAAAAAACATTGCTCTATGAAGCTATACACAGGGAATTTGTTCTTCAGACGAGTAAGACAGATATCCCCATCAATGTTGATGGAATGATGGCCTGCTTAATGAATGAGATGGGGTTAGATCCTTTGGTGATGGTCGGGGTGGCCATGTTGTCCGTCGAACCGGGCATCATCGCCCATGCTATTGAAGAGATCAAGAACCTCGGGCCTCTCCGTTATCCGGATCCTAAGACTGTGCGATATGATGGGGAACCGGAAAGACCCCTCCCCCCTTTATGATTTGAAGTACGTAGGAGAAATAACGGTGGATTTCAGGTTTACCAGTGAACAAGAGATGTTCAGAAAATCAGTCCGGGACTTTATGAAGAAAGAATGCCCACTCGATTTCGTTAGGGACTGCGATACAAAAGAGATCTTTCCCAGAAAGATTATTGAGAAAATGAGTGAGCTAGGTTGGCTTTGTATTCAAGTTCCTGAAAAATATGGTGGAATAGGGTGCGGCGCAATTGAAATGGGAGTTTTTCTTGAAGAAGTAGCTCGAGGTATGAACGGCCTTGCGCAGGCTATTTATTCATCCGTCATCTTCGCAGCTGACTACATATTGAGATATGGAAATGAAGAGCAGAAGAAAAATATTCTGCCGAAGATAGTGCAAGGCAAACTGTTCTTTTCCTTTGGGCTCACCGAACCGGGGTCAGGTTCAGACGCTGCCTCTCTAAGTACATCGGCAGTTCTAAATGGAAATCATTTCGTTCTTAATGGACAAAAGACCTTTTGTTCGTGCGCCAAAGTTGCCGACTATATTTTTGCGGCTACTCGGACAGATAAGAATGTGCCGAGGCATAAAGGGATAACTACCTTGCTCGTCAATAAAAATGCCCCTGGTGTCGTAGTCCGACCTATTAAGAAGCTCGGGCATAAGAGTATGGACCTATGCGATGTCTTTTTCACAGATACCTTTGTACCCACGACGAACATGGTCGGGAATTTAAACGAAGGATGGATAAATATCCTTGATAATGTAAGTCGTGAAAGGTTTTATCTATCAGCCATTTGTGTGGGAGCAGCTCAGGCAGTGTTGGAAAGATCGCTTCAATACGCCAAGGAACGATTCCAGTTTGGAAAGCCAATTGGTCATTTCCAGTTAATTAAGGAGAAGCTTGCAAATCTGCAAATGGAGCTCGATGCCGCTAGGTTACTTATGTATCGAGCGGCATGGATGATCGATGAAAACATTCCCTATCAGAAAGAGACCTCCATTGCTAAGCTCTTCAGCTCAGAAATGTATATGAGGGCGGCAAGTCAAGGGATGCAAATCATGGGGGGATATGGCTACACGATGGAGTTTGACATGCAAAGGCATTTTCGTGATGCAAAACTCTATGAAATTGGAGGGGGGACCTCGGAAATCCAGCGCCTGATTATTGCAAAAGGGATGGGATTAGGGAGTTAGTCAATAGCTATGGCTAACAAAAGAGAATCCTTATTCGCGTGCCTGCGGCTGGATGGAAAAGTGGCTATCGTCACTGGGGCCGGTCGAGGGCTAGGAAGAGCCATGAGCTTGGCATTGGCCCAAGCAGGCTGTTATGTGGTCTGCGTAGGGCGGACTATATCCCAAATTGAAGAGGTTTCAAAAGAGATAAACTCAATGGGCTTCAATGCCGTGGCTATAGCTGCGGATGTAACATCGTCGAAATCGGTAAACCAGATGTATTCGCATGTGATGGACCAAGTTCACCGGGTAGATATACTCGTGAATAACGCCGGGGTGGGAGTAGAGAAACCTTTGGTTGAACTGGAAGATGCAGAATGGGATGTCGTTATGAATACAAATCTCCGTGGCAGTTTTTATTGCGCTCGGGCCGTGGGACGCCAGATGATAGAACGCCGCGGAGGTAAAATTATTAATATTGCATCAGTTGCAGGGATTAGGGGGTATCAGAATTTCACTTCCTATTGTACCAGTAAAGCTGCACTAATCCAGTTTACCAGGGCATTGGCGTTTGAATGGGCGCACTATAACATAAACGTCAATGCTATTGCACCGGGAGTTTTCCTTACTGGATTTAATGACAAAGCGTTTTCCAATGAGAAGATACGGAACGCTATGATTAAAAAGATTCCATTCGGGAGATTCGGTCAAGGGGAAGAACTCAATATCTTGGTCGTGTATTTGGCCTCGAAAGCTAGTGACTTTATGACTGGGGAAACGATTTTCATTGATGGAGGCCAGCTCGCGAGCTGGTAAAAAAGGGGAGATCTATGAGATTAAAAGAGCGTGTTGCCCTTGTTGTGGGAGGAGCGAGGGGTATGGGACGTGAAAGCTGCATTGAAATGGCAAAAGAAGGAGCTTTCGTCGCCGTGGCCGACAGGCAAGAGCAGGAGGCGGAGGAGCTCAGTTCGGAGCTGAAGAAGATGGGAGCTAAGGCGATAGCAATAAAAATCGATGTCACGCAACCTGAAGAAATCACCGAAATGATGCACAAGGTGCTGAGCGTCTTTGGGCAGATCAATGTCCTTTTCCATACCGCCGGATGGGGGAATTTCCATCCTTTTTGGGAGATCTCCCGGAAAGAATGGGATCATATGATTGCTGTGAATTTGACCGGTGCTTTCTTCGTATCACAGGCTGTTGCAAAACAGATGCTAGCACAAAAAAAGGGGGGGAGAATTATATTAACCGGTTCCGGCGGCGCCGTCCAAAATTGTAATCAACTTGCACATTACTGTGCCACAAAAGCCGCAGTGGGTATGCTCACCAAATGCATGGCATCAGAGCTTGGCAACTTTCGAATCAATGTGAACGTAATTAACCCTGGATGCATTGAAACGACTATGACCAGGCCTATGATCAGTGATCCCAAATATAAGCGAATGCTAGAGTCCAAAACCCCATTGGGACGATGGGGTCAAGCCTCGGAAATAGCAAAACTTGTAGTCTTTCTTGCATCCGATGACGCAAGTTTTATCAATGGGCAAGCAATAAATATTGATGGTGGTATTTCATTGCCAAGTGTTCCAGCTTGGTTTCCTTTAGATTACACCAAGGAAAACGAGGTGGACTGGGAGAAGTTGCATAAATACTTCCCTTTCCTAGCTGACTGATGGAGCCAAGTAATTCAGTGTTGGTTGAAGAGACACAATTTTTAGTGAAATTAGTTTCCCGAAGCTTGCTTCGTTCGAGAATGGGTATTCATTTTTGATAGCCCAGAGTTTGCTGAGGGGCAGCTCATTGAAACCGGTCCAAACACAAAAATGGTCTTCGCAAAAGTCTCTTGGAAGAATTCCTATATGTGCGTGATAAAGTGTGACTTAACATAGTTAAGATAGAAGGGGGGTTTCTATGACTGAGAAAAGATATTGGGATGAGGAAATGGAGACGAAATCACGAGACGAAATGAGGAGTATTCAGGAAAGCAAAATACTGAAGACTTTATCTTATGTTTACGAAAACTCGGCATTTCATAAGAAACTATGGAATGAAAAGGGAATACAACCGAGAGACATAAAAACATTGGAAGATTTTCAGAGTAACGTTCCATGTTTTAATAAAGAAATGTTAAGGGCTTATAGAGATGAGAATGGGGACGCGTTTTGTGGAATGCTATGTGTACCCACGGAGCAATGCATTTATTCCTCCATGAGCAGCGGAACGACGGGAGAGGCTACTTATCCGATATTTACAAAAAGAGATATGGACATTGCTGCAGAAAATGGGGCCCGGAATCTTTGGACACAGGGTCTCAGGCCAAGGAAACGACTTCTCTATGACTTGCCTCACCATCCTATAATTTGTTCAATGGTGGGAGGGGCTATAAAGCTAGGAGCTTTGGCACTGAATAAGGCAGTCCCCATAACAAGTGAATTTGAGTTAGAAAGACACGTAGCAACTTTCAAATATTTCAAACCTGACGTATGGTTTTTGCTATCACCGCCAGCTGTTTCCATAATGGGAGATTACTTCAAAAAGAAAAGCATCGATCCGAAGAACATCTTCCCAAAAGGCATGGTGGCGGTTTATGGGGGTGAGCCTGTGACTGAGGGTATGAGAAAGTCGATTTTTAATGAATGGGGAATTGAAATTCTATCTCAGGGTGGAACGGGAGACTTTTGCTGGATTAACACCGAATGCCATGAGCACGACGGCCTTCATTGTCCAGATGATTTGACATTTGTGGAAGTGGTTGATCCGAAAACTAATGTACCAGTTCCGGCTGGTGAAAAAGGCGAATTGGCAATTACAACATTAGAGATGCAAGCAGCCCCAGTTATAAGGTTTAAAATGGATGACATTGTAACGATGACTGATAAGTCATGTACATGTGGAAGGACAACTTCGAGACTGTACTACTATGATAGGAAAGTGAATGAGACGATAATAGCAGGGAAATCCATATTTCCTATAGAAATCCGCCAACTTCTCGAGGAGTTTCCTGAAACAAAAGATGGAATAGGTCAAATCGTTCGGTATGCTGACAAAATGGAAACGTTGAAGGTTAGGGTGGGGTATGATCCGGTGATAACGAAGGATATTAAGAAATTGGAAGCCAAAGTTCAGACCACATTGTATAACGCTCTCGGTGTGAGGAGCATTATCGAATTTGTCAGCATGGAGCAGATCAAATCCTTGTCTCACAAGTTTCCTAGGATATTAAAAGAATACTAAAGGAGAGTAAAGCCATGAAACAAGACAAAGAATATTGGGATAAAAAAGTGGAAACAATGCCCATGGAGGAATTGTTTCAACGTCAATTTCAAACGTTGAGGCGGTATATTGAATATGCATACACCAAATCTCCGTACTACCGTCGTATATTGCAAGAAAAGAAGGTCAGACCAAGTGACATAACAAGCCTTGATGACTATTATGAAAACTTTCCTTTCATCACAAAAAGTATTCTGATTGAAAACCAACGGAGGAATCCTCCGCTAGGTGATTTATTGGCTGTCGACCAAAAAGAACTCAGAAAACTTTATGAAACTGCAGGACCTATTTTTCTTCCCTTTACCAACGAGGATTATGATCTAGAAACGAGTCGCTACGCCCATGCCTATTACTCCTGCGGAGCGAGAAAAGGAGACATAGTGGATGTTACCGTAACCTATCATTGGACACTTGCAGGGACAGTGCTTGACGATGCCTTTGGAAAAGTCGGCTGTGCAGTTATTCCGGGAGGACCGGGACAGTCAAGGACACACGCGAAAAACATAAAGGAGACAAAGGCTACTGTCTTGTGCGCTTTCCCGTCCTTTGCAGCCCAGATCGGGGAGGCTGCACGAGAGATCGGATTGGATCCTCTGAAAGACTTTTCTCTAAGGCTTGCAATCGTCATGGGGGAGGTGCGATCAGAAGATTCGAAAAAAGCATTAAGTAGATCTCTCAATGTTGATGTAAGAGAGGTGTATGGAACAACTGAATTGGCGCTTGTTGCGTATGAATGTCAAGAAGGAGGGGGATTGCACCTAAATGGAGAAGTGGTTTTTGAGACTGTTGATCCGAAGACGGGCAAACACCTTCCTTATGGTGAGCCCGGTGAAATCGTAGCAACTTCGTTTACAAAAAGGGCGTTACCAATAATTCGATATAGAACGGGTGATCTGGTTGGACCCCTCAAAATGGAGACATGTGCTTGTGGAAGGACGACTGCTAAGATGCCAAGAATTCTCGGACGAGCCTCTGACATAGCTAAAGTGAAAGGGATATTCGTTGTTCCAAGACAAGTCGAGAATGTGATAACTAAATTTCCTCAGTTGGGAAGGTATCAAATAGTCGTTGATCATCCGAAAACAGTTGATACGCTAGCCATTGCCATTGAATATAAGGAGGAAATTGATTTGGAGAAGATGAAGCAATTGCTTGTAAATGAATTGAGGGAAGAAATCAATTTGACTGCTGAGGTAAGGTTGATGAGGGAAGGAACGATGTCTGGAGACGCTCCTATTTTAGATGATCGAAGGAAAAACTAGGGAATCTTTCGTGTATTTCGATTGGAGTTATTGCACGTGATTTTATTTCTACAGTTGATTATTTTTGGCCTAGGGCTTGGCTGCATATATGCGATATTTGCATTCGGGTTTAGCCTTGTAATGGGGGTAATGAAGATACTGAATCTCGCTCATGGTAGCATATATATGATTGCAGCCGTTCTTACTTACAGCATGTACACGGCCTATGGCCTTCACCTAAGTATAGCCGTACTCCTTTCCTGTGTAATTGCTGGTGTTGTTGGAGCACTGCTGGACGTAACACTTTTCCGACCGTTGCGACGTAGGGGCGTGACAGGATTCGAGCTCCCTCCCTTCATTGGGTGTGTAGCGATTACCGGCATTATTAGCTACGCCGT
>JAHECH010000181.1 GCA_024641835.1 Deltaproteobacteria bacterium | reverse complement strand
TTATAACACAGCGAGATAGAATGTCACCATTTCACTGACGTCCCCCTCTTATCCACAAATGGACGTGCCTTTTCACCGCGGGCGCTGGAGCGCTTTAACAACAGGATGCCTTATAAGGGTTGGGCGCTGATTCGGAAGCTGTAGCCGTGACGCTCAAAATTAAGCGATTCGTAGAACGCATGCGCCCGCTCCCGCTTAAGGTTGGAGGACAGCACAACCTTATAGCAGCCTTTTTCCCTGCAGAGGCTGATTGCGTAACCCACCATTGCTTTTCCGATGCCCGTACCCTGAAACCTCGGATCTACCGCAATATCTTCGATGATGCCAGATGGCGCTCCCAAATGTCCCAAGTTATCCATGACCAGCAAAGCGAACGTACCTACGACTTTCCCGGCAGCCACTGCTACGTAGACCTGATAGTCCGGGTAGCGCGTCATACGCTCGAAGATGCGCTCTGCCTCAGCAACAGAGAGCACATCGCCGTCGTCTAGGTCGGGTTGAGCGTAAAGGCGGAGCACGTCTGGCAGGTCAGCCTTTGAAGCTGCGCGACAAGTTAGAGAATTGTTCATGGGAGCACCCTTTGTAAGGCTCAACGATAGAGTCACCTGCCGGCGTGAAGCTCAGCGAAACAAGGGGCAGGTCAACTGAAAGGTGGGCAGCATTAAAATGCAAATAGCCTTTGTAACACGGAAATAACCTCTATCTAAAAAGTCAAGGTTTCGAAAGGTGATAACCTTTCCGCTCCCGCATCGGCCCCTGCTGGGAAGGTAACGACCGTGGCTTATGGCTTTTGAGGCCAGATCCAGCTAACTGAAAATGCATCACCTCCCTGCTGCCCGTGGCATTATATGGGTAACGAACTGGCGTAGATATTGAGATTCGCACGTTTTACTCCGTTTCCTTGTGCTTACAGCGAAGAATTCGTTTCAGTGCTACTCGTGCTCTCGTCAGAGGCGTGATTTTACCCCCTTCCAGCCGAACTCTGATATCGACATAGAATTTGGACAGCGATTTCAGCGTCAGTTTGAACACTTCATCGTGCCCCTTGGTGTCTCCCCGACAAACATGGTGGTGACAGCCAATAGCAACGGCTTGAACCGGAACGAGCATTTGAATTTTCGAAAGACTGTCCAAATCCAGGTTTTTTCCCGATGATTCAACCTGCATCGCAGCCGCGCGTACGTCATGCCTGTCCCGTGAATATTCCTCGTGGCGCATGGCGATGAGCTTTTCCCAGTCCCGAAGATGCCTGGTCTCGACACCCAAATTCCTTAAGTGGTCCACGTATGCCTTGGGGATTCTTTTGTTCAGACCCGCGAGATAGTCGTGGAACTCACTAGCAATCCGGAGATCGGGTGCCTCGAGTGCAAGCATGATCAGGACAACATGCGCAACAACCATCTCGTTGAAGATCCTGTCTTGCTCAGTCTGACTCAACTGCTCGAAGCCTGCCAATCGCCGGAATTGTTCGTCGCGAAACAGGTGGAATGCGAAACCGGCGGCGCCCTGCGCCAAAGCCGCGGCCGTTGCGTCAGCCATCTGATTGAGTGATTCAAATTGAAGTTTATTCATCGTCTTGTAAATCGCAAACGTCCCCTGACGTCCTCACGAGACAGACGAGCAGTTTTCAGCGACCAGCTAATCTTTTGAGCTGAACTGGTCCTCCCTGTTCCGGAAGAGGATATTGAAGGTTGTCAGCGAACCGTAACACCGACTGACATATTGCTGCATCTCAACTTTCTCCGCATCGCTCAACTTTTCGTGGCTGTTGATCTTCTGTTCCAGGACCCGCAGGTTGTTTCGGATCATCACGATCTTGTGGAAGAAGGTCTCCAGCGGTACCTCTTTGGCCTGGAGGGCCGGGTCGGCCGGGTGCAAGACCAAGCGACCTTGATGCCAGCGGCTCCCGAGCTGCTCAACGACAGTTTCCGGCTTTTCAAGCCCCATCTCGGTGACGAGGGCTCGAACGGTCTGCTCTATGAACTGCCACAGGGAGATCTCGCGACCGCTCAGGGTAGCCACAGGGTCTGCGGGTTGCAGATGGCTTTCCTCCGGAGAGACGGAACGCATCCCTTCTTGAAAAAGGATTTCGGCCACCTTTTCAGAAAGACCTTTCACTACCCCAACGCCGTAATGAGGATGTTCAACTTCCATTCCAATATGCAAAGCCTCGATTTTCATCATGTCCCTCCTCCATTACTACCTTATCTGCCTCCGCCTAATCAACTCAAAAACCTGACAGCGTTCCCCCTTCACACAACTTGTAACCTTTTCGGTGTGGATGGCGACTTCTATGATGAATCCAGGATCTAGCTGAAATAAGAAAACGAATCAAGGAGGAAGCGATGAAGTCAAAAAATGCATTGACAGTAATTCTAGCGGCTTTGATGGTTTTTGGCCTTGCATTTTCGGCAGAAGCAAGAGCCTTTGGTCCCGCCTTCAGTAACCGAGAACCTGGAAGGGCATTGGGCGCCCTGCAAACCTTCCTTGCACTAAAACTCACCGATGTACAGCAGGAGCAAATGAAGAGCATTATGGCAAAATATCAGGATCAGGGAAAAGACCTTAGGACTAAGATGCGAGAAGCCCGAAGGAACACCTGGGCGGTTTTGAACGCTATTCCATTCAATGAAGAAAACGCTCGGAATGCTTTCCAAAACGAGTCCACAATCAGGGAGGAAATGTTTATTTTGAAAGCGAAAATGATGGCTGAGCTGAAATCGGTCCTGACCCTTGAACAGATGAAGCTATTGAAAGAACGCAAAACGCCGAAGTTCATAGCGACTGAACATGGCCTTAATGCCGGGCCTCAAAACCCAAGCGAATAAGGGAACGTCAAAGCTCCTCAGAGGAGTAGGGGAACGGGGAAGGAACGCATCATGATTTCCAGGATTTCTGATACGAAGGCGTTGAAAAAGGCATTCCATGGGGCTCATTCCATAAAGGAAGAGACGGTCACCGGGGATGACTGGCAGTTACTGGTTATGAGGAGAATCCGCCAGATCGGCGCCCTTAAACCTGATGCAGGCTTCTGGCCCGTCTTGGAAAACCTGGTCTGGGGGCTCGCCCCGGGGAGCAGCATCCTGATCCTCGCCTTAACCATCCTCTGCGTAAGGATGTACTTAAATCTCGGTCACGATTACCTCAGCATGGTGACGGCGCATTTGGGAAAGGTGACTTTAGCGAAACTCCTTGGCTATGAGGGGTAGCAAAAAAGACCTGGACGTTGAACGCAGGGGTCACCCTCATGTCCGTTCAGGGCGTGCCGGCAGGTCGCTGAAAAATCCCCTGCGAGGGTATACCGTGGTGACTCAGCTGTATCAGAGGCACTGGTCCGAGCGCTTCTGGAAGTGTATTACTATGGGCACGCTCTTAGCTATTTAACTTTTCGCTCTCATGGAATGGGCCATTCACACTATTGGCTTCTGGCCCCGAGCATTCAAGGCGAGGACTTGGGCCATGAGTAGCATTGTCATTGTGGTGTGGGTAGGGGGAGTTCAAAGCTCCCCTTTACCCGATTAGCCCCCGCTTGATGACTCTGTGTGTCCGGCGAGTGGCGCCTGACGGCTTGAAGTGCCAGCGAAAAGCACATCCTAATCACTTTCTGCACCAAGGTCCCCCTATCATACAGCCTCCAATCCTACGGGGATCAATGGCTGGATCAATTCGACTTCCCCCTTTAGGTCCTCTGTGAGTGCCATTTCTTGGCTTGATAATTTAGGCTTCCTTTTCGATCCGATTCGTACTAATTTCTCCACGGATGGCTCCTTTCTCTGTTTTTTTTTGGCCATTTGAATATCATTTGGAGCCACTCCAATTTTTCAACTAAGTTTAGCAATCACTCGAGCAACCCGGGATTGAGAGGAGGTCATTTGGTGTGAGCGATATTCTTATCAGGAGGGCTCTCATTGCAGACGGCACAGGGACTCCGCCTTTTGAGGGAGATATTCTCGTTGAGGGAGCGATCATTCGCCAGATAGGCAAATTGGATACGGCAGGAGCCAAAAAGATCATCGACGCCAGAGGCCTTGTGGTCGCACCGGGATTCATTGACATGCATTGCCACGCCGATTTCTCTCTCCCTGTTCTTCCTACCGCCGACAGCCTGGTCCATCAGGGCATCACGACAGCAGTGATAGGTCAGTGTGGTCTCTCGCCAGCGCCATTACCGGACCAGAAACGGGATGAGGTCATTGCCGGTCTGAGCGGTATTCTCTCCGAACTTGAGGCAGAAATACCCTGGCATGAGTGGTCTTCTTTCGGGGAGTATCTTTCTTTTTTGACTCGACTCGGGATATCCATCAATGTCGTGAGCCTGGTAGGGCAGGGAACCATCAGGGCGTCCGTGATGGGCTTTAAAGCAGGCAGATCTACGCCGGAGCAGATGGCACTGATGCAAAGAGAGGCCATCAAGGCTCTAAAAGAGGGGGCGTTTGGTCTCAGTACAGGTCTCATCTATCCACCAGGCTCCTATGCCTCCACCGATGAGTTGATTGAGTTGACGAGAGTGGTTGCCAGGGAAGGCGGCCTTTACTTCAGTCATATCCGGGGTGAGTCCGAGACCCTTCTTGATGCAGTGGCAGAGGCTATTCAGATCGGCCGGGAAACAAAAGCCCCTGTTCAGGTCAGTCATTTCAAGGCTGCGGGTCGTGAGAACTGGAGCAAATCCAAGGAAGCCCTCGGTCTCATAGAGAGAGCCTGTGACGAAGGCGTCGACATCGCTACAGACATGTATCCCTATACAGCCGGAAGCACAATGCTGGTCGCCGTTCTTCCGGAGTGGGCCCAGGAGGGCGGCAAAGAAGTCATTCTGGGGCGCCTCTCTGATCCATCGGCTTGTCTCAAAATGACCCAGGATATGAGAGAGATGGGGTTTGCCAGGAGCGTGGAGTGGGACAGGGTTTTGATCACCGGATCCCCGAGGCACACTGAGTATCGGGGGCGCTATGTTTCAGAGCTGGCTTACGAGGCAGGTCAAACAGCCCAAGAGTGGGTTTTTGCTGCTCTTCTGGAAACAGAGCTCCAGATCCACATGGCCATCTTTGCGATGTCGGAAGACAACCGCCGGCAGGAGGTCAAGCACCCAGTAATGACTTTCTGCACCGACGGCATGGGATTTAGCGCTAAAGGAAAATCTGACAGGACCCTCACCCATCCGCGCAGCTACGGGGCTTTTCCTCGGATCCTGTCTCATTATGTTCGCGAGGAACGACTCCTTTCCCTGGAAGAAGCTGTTCACAAGATGACGGGCATGGCTGCGAAACGGCTGGGACTTAAGGACCGGGGCCTGATCAAGCCTGGTCTCGCGGCAGATCTTGTTATCTTCGACCCGGAAAGGGTGAAGGACAAGGCGAGCTACGAAAACCCTCATCAGTACGCGGAAGGAATTCTGGAAGTCATCGTCAATGGCAAATCCGTCGTCCATGATGGAACACACACCGGATCAAGGTCCGGCATTGTTTTGAGCCGAACATAGGTCATGGGTGGCATCTCAAGGAAGTGCGGATGGTCTGGCTGGTCATCGTTCCTTCAGTGCTTTTCCTACTTGCCGGCTCGGCACTCGCCTACGTTTTCGGTGCGGCTGCCGTGCTGTCTTTTATCGCCGTGGACAAGATTCAGTTTTTGGCCATCCTCCCCCAGCGGATCTTCAGCCAGCTCGATGTCTTCGCCCTGATGGCCGTGGTCATCATCTTCTGCCATCTCGTCGCAAAGCTGGTGGCTTCCGCAACAGGCCGATTGCCTGATCAGGATTGACCCCCGTCGATCTAAGCCCTGTCTGCGTGAGATGACGCGCAGTAGGGAGGAGGACTATAGGATGCCCCCTTCCAAGGCCTTCCAAAGGCTATAGACGACGGTGCCAGGCTACGGTTACTTGCTTTCGAAACGGGCTAGAAACTGTTCCGGTCTGCAAATCTCCGAAACCAGCGACCGAACTGCGAACTCGCTGGGCGCCTCAGACACGACTATTCTCTTCCCCTTCGCATAAGCATAGGCAAGCTCGATGGTGACGCTGCATCCGATGTAGCCTCTTGGGAGAAGAGCATAGACTATGTCACTCTCGTCAATTTCAGGAAAATGCTGTAGTGTCACCTGAGATTTGAGTTCGGGATCACCGTCAACCGCGTTTGGGTCGAGATGGAAATAGGGATGATGGACCCTCACGCCGCAGTCCTTGAGGCGGCTGACAATTTGCATCGCCTCCTCATAGAAGCGCTTACTGGTTGCAACGAATACAGTCAATCTTAATCTCATTCACGTGTATGATACTCTAGGTGCTTTTCAAACCTTATGATCGTAGTTACGTCTCGTGTCCCAGGAGATCAAGAATCTTCGGCGAGGACATCTTTGACCCGGCCCACATATCCGCGGCAACCTCTTTCAGAGATTATCCATAGGTCGAAGGGTTCATGTGCTTTTCGTGAAGGAAATCGAGTCGATATTCTTGTTTAGCATTAAAGCGATTTTCTCGGCAGCTTTCCGAGTTGAACCCATTCGGAGGACGAAGCTCAGATAACCTTTGCCAAAAACGCTCCATTCTCTTCCAACTGGTTCACAAACAATGTATGACGTACCGTCCCCGTACTCCATGACAGTGAAAGTGTAGGCCTGTCTTTTGGTCTCCCCCATATCCGTCCTCCATGCGGTTTCGCGACTGTTAGTCTTCATAATATGAACGTGTCTTTACGCTTAGGCCGGGTTTAGACCGGGTCGGAACAAGCTAGTCAGTTGATATTCAAAAATTATCACCCGACAAGAAGGTGTCATCGAGTCTTTGACCGTCATTTTCGTAGTCAAAAATGCCCTTCTAAGGTACCGGATAACCTCCAATTATAAGATGGCTTTTTCTTAGAAGACCCATTTCCATGGCAAAAATGGCGTTCTAAGCGTCAAAGAGGGAGCATCATCTGGAACATTGCTTCATGATTTCAATGAGTTGACTTGGTCTGACCTCAGCCCACAGCCCATAAAGATCTTTTGGCCATTTTATTTCCTTATATTGCCCAACGCGCTACGGGTCAGGAGCAGGACCGGAGGCAAGCTTGCTTGTCGACGGGATTGACTGCTGCATCCGCTTGTGTACGCCCGGCATGTCGAAGATCCCGGCCCACCGGGGGGCGTGAACTCATGGGGAATAAGTCCCCTGTACGGGAACCGTGGTAATGGTTGATACCGTTAACATAAGTACTGGCCGAAGGCAAGGGGGCCAGCGTGAGGCGGTGTCCGAGGCTTGCCCGCCCCCGGCGGGCTTGCCTGCTTCCTAGCACTTTCCTTTTGCTTACAGAAGAAATGATGCATTACCGACGTCTGGTGTGACCTTGACGAATCAACATGATAGGAGTACTATAATGCGTGATTTTGACATAGCATTCGTAATTCTGAAGGTCGAATAGAGGAGGCTTTTTTATGAAGAAACGAATGGTGTCTATGATATCATTTATTGGCATAATGCTCGTTATTTTGTTGGGCTATTCACCTAGAGGCTTTGCGCAAGTAAATGTAAATATAGGGATCGGTGTTCCTCTACCCCGGGTGGTGATCTCTGCTCCGCCTTCTGTATTGCTGATACCCAACACATATGTGTACTTTGTCCCTGACGCTGAGGTAGACATTTTCTTTTACCATGGTTACTGGTATCGCCCGTATAAGGGACATTATTACCGATCCGGAAGCTACAATGGACCATGGGCTTCTATTGCGCCTGGCTCGGTGCCTAGGGCGATGTCACACGTCCCCCCAGATTTTCGTCGCGTA
>JAHECH010000180.1 GCA_024641835.1 Deltaproteobacteria bacterium | reverse complement strand
CAAATGGGACGGCGTTAGGTTTTTAAGGGAATGATGGGGACGTCCCGCAATACGCCGCAATATGGGGAGGAGCAGAAATGAAGACCAGATGCGAATGGTGCGGGAGCGATTCTCTTTACGTTGCGTACCACGATGATGAATGGGGCGCTCCTGTTCATAATGATCGACGTCTATTTGAAATGCTGATTCTGGAGGGAGCACAGGCTGGCCTGAGCTGGTTGACAATCCTCAAGAAGCGGGACAACTACCGAAAAGCGTTTCACGCTTTTGACTATGAGGAGATCGCTGCGTATACGCAACGTGACATGAAACGCCTGCTCGCCAATTCGGGCATTGTACGCAATCACCTCAAGATAGAGTCGGTCATCAAGAACGCGCGGGGTGCTTTGGATATAAGAGAGGAGTTTGGAGCACTGGACTCGTTTCTCTGGCGATATGTCGATGGCGTTCCGCAGCAGAACGCCTGGAAATCCATCGCGGAAGTGCCTGCGCGGACAGAGCAGTCCAATGCGATGAGCCAAGATCTGAAACGACGTGGATTTAACTTCGTGGGTTCAACAATCTGCTATGCATTTATGCAGGCGGTCGGCATGGTAAATGACCACACAACGGACTGCTTCCGATACAGAGAAATCTTGATAGCTGCCCAACAAGTCAAATCCACGTGAAGTACGTGAAGTACGGGACGCTCTTAAGAAAAAGTAAATAACATTTGCCCCTTATTTAGTTTCTTAAGAGGGTCCCGCAAATTACGCACAGGAACTAAGACATCAAAGGCAACAGCAATATCAACAGAGGCGTGAGGTTCAGCAACACCAGCAACAGAGACAACAGCAACAAAGACAACCCCAGGTTCAACGGCCAAGACAACAACCTGAGGGGAGAGTCCAGCAGCCGCGGAGACAAGAACAAAGACCTCAGGCTCACCAACCACAGAGACAACCTCAGGTTGAGCAGCCAAGACGACAACCTCAGGAGTGAGTTCAGCAGCCGCAAAAACAAGACCAAAGACCTCAGGCTCAGCAACCGCAACACTCTCAGCCTCATGTAAAGGGGGACCTAACAGCGTCCCCTTTGTTCACAAAGAGGGCGCCAGGGGTGGCTACAGACCCCTTGGTGCCCCCTCTAATTCGGTGAGAGAGACTCCCCTCTTGAGCCAGTCTTTTCCTCCTCAGATCATCAACAAGCGTCCCTCCTGGTTTGAGGTCGACCTCTTTAATCAGGTACTTTCAAGGTCAGGAAGAGAGTGGAGCCCTGGCGTTTCACCAAGAAGAGAATGGTATCTCCCTTCTTGTATTCCCGAACTTTCCTGTTGAATGCATCCACACTGGGGATCCCCGCATGGTCCATTTCAAGAATCACATCTCCTGGCTTCAAGCCTGCTTCGCCAGCAGCCGAATAATCTTCCACTTGAACGATCACTACACCGCTCTTCTCACTCAATCCGAGATTATCGGCGATCTCAGGGGTAATCTCGCGAACGGTCATGCCAAGTTTCGGTTTTTCTTGAGCGAGGGCTTGGCTCGTTTTCTCCTCCTTGAGTTCAGCGATTTTGACCTCAAAACTCTTCCTCTCGCCTTTTCGGATCACATCCACCTTGACCAGCTTGCCAACCGGAGTGGAGCCCACGATATATGGCAATTCGTACGAATCTTTGATCTCCTTGCCATTGAAACCCACAATCACGTCTCCTCGCTTGATTCCTGCCTTGTCCGCAGGCCCACCGGCAATCACGTCGGCGACCAAAGCGCCTTTCTCATCTCTGAGACCCAGCTTCGCTTTCAGATCAGGGGTAATTTTTTGAATCATCACACCCAGCCAGCTTCTGGTCACTTTGCCTTGTTTTAATTGGGGCAGAAGATCCTTTGCCATGTTGATGGGAATCGCAAAACCGATGCCGATACTGCCGCCGCTCTGGGAGAAAATGGCACTATTGATGCCCACCACCTCGCCCGCTGTATTGAGAAGGGGTCCGCCGCTATTGCCGGGATTGATCGAGGCATCAGTCTGGATGAAGTTATCATAAGACCCCATCCCGAGGTGCCTGTACTTGGCACTCACGATGCCAGCAGTGACCGTATTCCCCAAACCAAAGGGGTTCCCGATGGCTACAACCCAATCTCCCACCTCAAGCTTATCAGAGTCACCTAGAGGAAGCGGAACAAGTGACTTGTCCGGATCAATCTTGATGAGGGCCAGGTCAGTTTTGGAATCGCGGCCAATGATCTTTGCGTTGAATTCCTTTCCATCCAGGAGCTTGACTTTGACTTCATCAGCTGCGTCAACCACATGGTTGTTGGTCAAAATGTATCCTTCCTTATCGATGATGAAACCTGTTCCCAGACCCTGTTGTTTAAAATCCTTGGGCATCTGGTCCCCGAAAAACCTGTCGAAAAAATCTCTGAAGGGATCATTGGGACCAAATGGCGAAGGAGTCTGCTCCCTCCCTTCTATCTTCTTCACCACACTAATGTTGACCACTGAAGGGCTTGCTTTCTTGGCCAACTGAGAGAACGACATGGGCGGAACGGGAGCGACAGCCGGTGAGGATGAAACACTGCCGGCTTCAGCTGGCTGCGGTGCTTTAAAAACATCCGTTGCCGTGGCTACGCCAAAACCCACAGCCAAACAAATCAACGTCCACACGATGATGAACGCCCTTCTAACAGACCTATTCTTCGTGTCCATATGAATTTCTCCTTTCCACAAAAAGATGCTTTCTCGCAGGGCCTTTTTCAGCAACCTGCAAGGCCCATACGAAAATGAATTTCCCTTCGGGCCTCATATCTTTCCTAAAAGTATACCTATGGAAGCTTTCCGGGACCTTTCAGGAAGATTACATTTTTGCAATGTTCTTACTTGTGGGATTAAAGCGACGTTTTGGTTTTAGGAAGAAATATGCTGAACGTGGAGCCCTTTCCTGGTTCGCTTTCCACCCCCACTTCTCCACCATGGGCCTTGATGATAGCCTTGACCAGGCTTAACCCAAGGCCGAGGCCTTTTTGTGAGCGGCTTTGATCGCCCCGATATAGCCGATCCCATATTTTTGAAATCTGCGTAGAAGGAATTCCGATGCCGCTATCCTTTACATGAACAGCCAATCTCTCCCCGGTCTCATCCGCTGAGATACAGACCCTGCCACCATCCGGGGTGTACTTGATGGCATTATCAAGGAGGTTCGCCAGGACCTGCCTCATTCTCATGGGATCCACCGTCATAAGGATATCATTCGCAACGCGAGACTCGACCGTGACGCTTTTCGCCTCTGCCACATAATGGTAAAGCTCAACAATATCATGAACCACTTCCGAAACCGGCACTGTTCTGATATCCAGCTTAACGACCCCTGTCTCCGCCTCGGATATGTCCATCAGAGTGTTCAGCATTTTGAGGATCCGTTCCGACTCTTCTAAAGAGTCTGCCAGGGATTCGCGATAGGTCTCGAGGTTGTCTCCGGACTGCAAAGCCATCTCTGATATTCCCCTAAGCCTGGTCATGGGCGTGCGTAGGTCGTGAGCTACGTTATCCAGTGATTCTCGCATGCCCCTGATCAGAGCTTCAATTTTGTCCACCATACCGTTGAAAAGCATCACCAGTTCCTTCAGCTCATCCCCTGTTTTCGGGCTGGGGGCTCGCGCCTCCATCCTGCCTCTGGTTATTTCGTGAATCGTCCTGATCACATTCCGGATCGGCTGAAGAGCACGGCTCGCGAGGAACATTCCTCCGATCAAGCCAAGGAGTACAAGAGGAATCGCCACAGCCACAAAAATCTCGCGGAAGTATTTCAGAATTCTCTCTCTTTCTTCCGTACTTTTACCGACTTGCAAAATGTAGCCGTCAGCAAGGAAAGTGGAGGTGAGCTCTAGGGCTTCGCGCCTCTGTCTTCCCCGCACCCGGAGCCACAAGGTGTCCGGATTAGGCCTCACCCTTTCAAGGGACCTGACGTCGAATTTTTGGTACTGCGGTGGGACATGGATGAGGACGGTTTTGTTTTCCCTGCCCGCAAGGCGCACAAAGAAATCGTCTTTGCTGGCGGCCGTTCTCTCGAGGCTCACCTCCTCTCGAAGGCCGGACAGCCCGTCTGTTTGGTAAACACCAGCGAGCTCTCTTACCTTCGCCACCACAGCTTCTTGATCCTCTCTGCTGAGAGAAGAAGCAAGGAGAAAGTAGGCGAAGGAGAACAGAAAAAGGGTGCTTAAAGCGAGGATACTCGAATACCAGATGGTGAGTCGCAGCCCGACACCGCTTCTGAGGCCCCTAAGAAGCCTTGAGAACATAACCTACCCCGCGGATGGTATGGATCATTTTCCTTTCAAAATTCCGGTCCACCCTGTTCCTTAAGCGGGAAACCAAAACGTCCACCACATTGGTTTGCGGATCGAAACTGAAGTCCCAAACATGCTCCAAAATCATTGTCTTGGAAACCACTCGGTCGGTATTGTGCATGAGGTATTCGAGCAGAGCGAATTCTCGTGGCTGCAATTCAATCCTCTCCTCCCCCCGGCGAACTTCCATTGTGAGCAGGTTCATGCTCAGATCCCCTACATTCAGCCGAACAGACTCTGCAACCCTCGACGCGCGTCTGATGAGCCCCTGCACACGAGCAAGAAGTTCTGAAAAAGAGAAGGGTTTGGTCAGGTAATCATCCCCTCCTGTCTGTAGGCCCTTGACCCTGTCATCAACCGATCTCTTGGCGCTCAGGATAATGACAGGCGTGTTAATTTTCTGCTGCCGCAGTCTCTCTATGACAGATAGACCATCCAATTTCGGAAGCATAATATCGATGATAGCGGCATCATAAGGCTCGGTCACGGCCAGGTGGAATCCCTCTTCTCCATCCATCGCATGGTCAACAGCGTAACCCGCTTTTTTCAGGCCCTTTGAAACAAAAGAGGCGATCTTCACGTCATCTTCGACCAACAAGATGCGCATCCTAAGACCTCGCGCTCAATCGCATCCCCGCTTTGAGCAGGAAGTTCTGTACTCCCCTTTTCATCATGCTCTGCCAGACCTCGCTATTCACGGATAGATATGTGTCCGAAAAGTTCTTGCTGTTTATGGCAAAGAACCGATGAGGCGTAAAGCCCCCTTTACATAATCCTCTGCGGGACTGCGCCCCTCTTGGGCAGGTGGTCTTCCAGGCCGCAATCAAATGGATCAGGAGGCAATCGATCTTGCAATCAAAATCATTCCTGTCCAAAAACGATTTTGCCATTTTGCCGGGGCGTGGGGGTCTCTTTCAAAATAGAGAAACGAAGAAGTCGCTGCCCGGTGACCAGCTTTAGGTCATGGGTGAGGCGGGCGGAGGGCTTCCCGGGAATAACCATCTAAGGCCGGACATGGGAGTGACTGATGAAACCGCGCCGCCCGCCTTCGCTGCCCCTTTTTGCATGAACTTTTCTGGTCTATCTTCGTTTCCTCATTTTGAAAGAGACCCCCACACCCCTGGCCAGGTGATCTGGAAAATAGTGAACCTGAATTCCCGACAAATGTGGGCATCGAGCAAAAACAGGTACCTATGCAATCAAAGAGCCCGTTTCAAACCGATTTTGGACAGCAGTGATTCAAAATGCCAGCTTACGAGGTACTCCTGGTAGAAATTTCGGCAGGGATGGTGGTCACTGGCAGGATGGCGGTAAATGTGGCGCCTTTACCCTCAACGCTACTCACCATGATGCGGCCTCCATGCTTTGCCACGATGCCTTGTGAGACACTTAGACCAAGTCCTGTACCCTTGCCTTTTCCTTTGGTGGTGAAAAAAGGATCAAAAATAGAGCCGATGACATGGGCTGGAATCCCCACGCCGAAATCGATGACTTTCACTGCAACATAATTCGGTTCATCTGCAGGAAGCACCACTACCTGAATTTTCTCTCCCTTTCTTGATGCATCGACGGCGTTTAAAATGAGGTTCAGAAAGACTTGTTTGAGTTGCTGGCTGTCGCCGTGGATGCGTGGGAGTTTTTCTATGGTATGAAGTTCGATTTTGATGCCCGATAGTTTAATCTGATTTTGTGCCAAGCTGATGGTTTCGTTCAGGAGTTGGGCCAGATCCAGGGGCTCCAGATGAGAGCCGCTTTCTCTCGCAAAATCCAGCAGATTGCTAATAATATTTTTCGACCGTCCGGCCTCCCCTATGACATCCTTAATCATCTCCTGGCGCTCCTCGTCTGACAGTGTGGCATAGTCTTCCAAAAGCATGTGGGCCGTCAGAGTAATATTGTTCAAGGGGTTATTCAACTCATGTGCCACGCCTGCCGTCAAGGTGCCTATGGCCCGCATTTTGTGCAATTGGATAAGGACCGCCTCGCGGCTCTCCAGTTCCTGGATCATATGGTTGATCGCTACGGCCAGGTCTGTGAACTCATCGCGATAACGCCTGGCAGGCGTAATAGGAGTATAATCCCCCACGGCTATCCGCCGGGCATACACCATAAATCGGTTGATGGCTTCCAGGATCCGGCCCCCTAACAGGTAAGCGTTTAGGGCGATGAAGCCAAGCAGGAAGAGGAGGGAATAGATATGCAACTTACGGGACCGCGAGATGGTGTCTGCGAGAGATTCCTTTTCCTTTCTCATCAGCTCTTGCGCAAAGGAGACCATCTCTTGCCCTTGCTTCCTGAGTTCCAGTTCAACGGTTTTCCTGTTCGCCGAGTATTCCGGGGTAGAGTTCCTCTCTTCCTCCATCCGCGCCAGCCGCTTCAAAAGTTCCTCGTAGCGCTCGATATTGGGCAGGATCTGGTTCTGAGCGCTTCCTCCAAGAACCTTCCTGAGATCTTGAAAATTATAATCCAGGATAGATTTGGCCTGATAAATGTTCTCCAGGGCATCAGTCAAGTTCGTTCCGTAGAGAAAAAAATTCTTTTCGAAACGGCGTGCCTGTTGAATCTCCAGCACATAGTCGTTGACTATTTCCAAGAAGCGAAGCTTGGCTTCCACCTGATAGGTTGTGAATAAAAGGGCGGCGGCGATCGCAGCGGCGAACAAGAAGACGAGGAAGAACCCGAGAAAAATGTGGAGACGGACGCTATAGCGGGGACGGCGGAGAAGAGCCTGCGAGCTGCGATCTTCGTCAGGCTGTGGTCCCCGGGTCAATTCGGTATTCAGATCCATCATGGCCTTTTCGGCCTCTGGATTGGCTCCCAATCCTTCCCCCATGGTCAACGATCCCGTCGTGAGCCTGTTTCTCGGGGAAAAAAGAAAAAATGTTTCTTCAGGTAGCGACCCTTGCAGTTTCTGAATCCATTGGATAGCCGAGGGAGTGGGCCGCCTTGGTGATCACTCTCCTTAAGTCATCGGGGCTGAAAGGTTTAGAGATGAAATCAAAAGCTCCTTTTTCCATAGCCTCACGGGCAACCGACATCATTGCATAGCCGGTGATCATAATGACCTTTGTTTTTCTTGATTTCGCCAGAACTTCCTCAAGAACCTGAATACCATCGATCTCGTCCATACGAATATCGGTGACAACAATGTCAAAATTCTTTTGTGCAATTCTCTCCAGGGCCAGCCTGGGGTTTTCAAAAACCTCCACACTGCAACCGAGCTTCTCGAGAGCCGGCTTAAGCCGTTTGCCCACGATGGGTTCATCGTCGAGCAGAAGCACTTCTAATCTCTCGGTCATGATTTCCTCCCCCGATCATGAAAAGGCGGATTCTGTTTCTTTCCCAGCCGATGCGTCCATAGCCTAGCGGAAACTTTCCGCAGCCTGCCGGATAACATCGGTGACCACATGCACGTCCACATGCTCAACGCCCGGAATCGTACGAGCCAGCTTCTCGATGGCCTCGGCTCTTTTCTCTTTTTCT
>JAHECH010000179.1 GCA_024641835.1 Deltaproteobacteria bacterium | reverse complement strand
CTGCAAACCTTACACCGCCGAAATCGGCGATAACCCATCGACACCCCTGCCGATTCGTTACTTCCCAAGCGAAGAGACGAAAACTCCCTCTCTCTATTGGGTTAGATCAACTCGCAACATATGGCAAGATATCACAACTTTTGGGCGAGAGCGAGATGGTACCTATACATGTTTCGAAAGTAAACAATGCGTGGTGTAAGCTACACACTCACTCCACGACACAATGCGTATCGTACACTTGAATCTGGCCAGCGCAAAAACGGAGCGATTACCAACACAATACTTGAAAAAATGAAATTCAAGGGATTACGCCAGAATCACGCAATCTAACCGGGTGTAGCATCTGGTATCCATTCTGCACTGTACGGCGCTTCAGAAATACTTCCACATGCCATGGGTATCATTGAGATCCTACCGGCAGAGCATATAGCCAATAATGAGTACCGTCAGAAAACCTCAACGGGAGGATCCGTTGTAAATTGCGGTCGCGCGTCTACGTGCCCGCCCTGTAGACTTATTTGGGCCTATAGTTACGCGGTTTTCAAGGTTACGACAAGTAGTCATTCGTTTAGGGAGTTACCCAAAAGTATCGACTAACAATACAAGAATCTTTCCACCCTAAACCTCCAACAAAGGTCAAGAGCTGAGATCGTTAGATCTGTGATCTCTTGCCTCAGAGGTTTCAGGAATCCGCAAATCACCTTTAATGTAGCGTCCAGTTCCATAGGCAGTCATTTATTGACACTTCCTTTACAATCTACTAGAAAAAACTGGTTCCCACCGGGATTCATTTTCGGGTGCTCCAGACTTGATCGCACAGAGGTAGAGGCAGAAATACCCTAAGCGCGGTCTGTTGCTCCATCATCGAAATTTCTTGAAGCAATAGACTTTTGCGTTTCGGAAGGCATCAGGAGAAGATCGGAATGACAAGGAAGTCATCGTATGTGGAACTAAAACAGCGGGTTGCAGAACTGGAGAAACAGGCCGTCGAGCAAAAGTGCAGGGAGGTGGCTCTGAGGGAATCCAAGGAGTTATTTGAAAAGACTTTTGAGAGTCAGAAAGATGCGATTTTTATCCTGAATGCCGATGTTCCTCTGAAAATCACCGACTGCAATCCAGCTGCCGAGAAGGTGTTCGGCTACACTCGTCAGGAAATGCCAGGTCGTACAACTGAATTCTTGCATATTAGCCGTGCCGCATTGGAAGACTTTCAGAAACAGCTTTATCCGAGCATCGCTAAACAAGGATTCTTTCATCTGAATGATTTTATGATGAAGCGAAAGGACGGAACACTCTTCCCCAGCGAGCACACTGTAGTTCCCTTGAACAATGAAAAAGCTGAGCATACCGGCTGGGTTAATGTGGTCCGGGATATCACCGGCCGGAAGCAGATGGAAGAGGCGCTGCGAGAAAGCGAGGAACGCTATCGTTTGCTTGCCGAGAATGTCTCCGACGTCATCTGGATAAGGGATATGAATCTCCGTTTCACGTATATCAGCCCCTCTGTTGAGAAGCTGACAGGGTACAGCGTTGAAGAGGCGATGGCTCTCACGTTGGCGGAAGCTTATACTCCACATTCAATTGAGCTGGCCATGGAAGCCTTCTCTGAAGAACTATCCAGAGAAAAAGACGATCAAAGCGATCCGTCTCGGGTCCGCACGATAGAGATGGAAGGATATCGAAAGGATGGATCCATGATTCGGACAGAAGCAAAAATGGGTATCCTCCGAGATTCCAATGGCCATCTCGCGGGAATACTGGGCGTGTCACGCGACATTACCGAGCGCAAGCAGGCCGAAATGGCCATAAGGATCAGCGAAGAACGATACCGCTCGCTGGTCGAAGACATGCCAGCCTTGGTTTGTCGCTTCCTTCCAGATGGCACCTTGACTTTCGTGAACTCCAGGTACTGCGCCTTTTTCGATAAGAAAGGGGAGGACTTAGTCGACCAGGATTTTTTTCAATTCATTCCAGAACCGGACCGAGAGAAGGTAAAGAGGCATTTCATGTCTCCCGACCAAGCTCGGCCCATAGTAACATACGAGCATCGAGTGATATCTCCAAACGGCTCAATCCAGTGGCAACAATGGACAGACCGGGCGCTTTTTGACGAGAAAGCTGAGGTTCAAGAATATCAGTCCGTAGGAATGGATATCACTGAACGGAAAGAGGTAGAGAACAAACTTTTGGAGAGCGAAGCAAGGATGAGGGCTCTTTTAGACGCTCTCACTGAGAGCGTAATGCTAATTGACGCTGAAGGCACGATCCTGGTGATTAATGATACAGCCGCTCGGAGACTCGGCAAAAGCGTTGAGGAAAGCATAGGGCTCAGAATGAATGAATACCTACCCGAGGATGTGGCAGCTTTGAGAAAGACTCTAGTCGACAAGGTTCTACTTTCCGGCAAGGGTCTCCGCTTTCAGGATGAGCGTCAGGGGAAGTATTTTGATAACAGCATGGCTCCGATACTTGATGAAAATGGGAAGGCCAAAGAACTTGCTATCTTCGCACAGGACATTACAGAAGAAAAGCACTTGATGGAAGCTTTACGGGCGAGTGAACAGCATTATCGTCTTGTTTTTGAGAAAGCCGCGACCGGCATCGTTATTGCGCACTCGGATGGGACAGTCATCGAAGCCAATGAAGTTGTTGCGAAGATAGGTGGGTACACGCATGAAGAACTTGAAAGAATGAGCCTCTCGGATCTTTGTGCCGATCCCCATGATTGTACTCGCTTGATTGATGCGGTAAGAGAGGAGGGTAGTGTTCGCGACTGGGAGACAGAACTCAAGCGAAAGGATGGTACGGTTTATACTGCCTTATTGAATGTGGAGGTGGTGGAACTAGGCAGAAGGAAAGTTCTATTTACGTCGTTGTGTGATATTACACCGCTGAGAGAGGCTGAGAAGTCTCTCAAATCCAGAGAAAAGCAATTGGACATCAAAACCAAGAACCTGGAGGAAGCCAATACGGCGCTGAGAGTTTTGCTGAATTCAAGGGAACAAGATAAAATAGAGCTTGAAAAAAAAGTAGTGATTAATGTTCGACGATTGATTGAGCCCTACCTGACCAAATTGAAAAGTTCAGGCCTGGACGAAAGGCAAGCCACCTACCTAGAAATTCTTGAATCGAATCTGAAAGATATTGTTTCACCGTTTGCTGCCAAACTTTCCTCCGTATATCTGGGGCTCACTCCCAAGGAGCTCCAGGTTGCCGGCCTTGTTCGAGAAGGCAAGACCACTAAAGAAATAGCGGAATTGTTGGATTCCTCCGTAAGCGCGATCCGATTCCATCGGGAGAACGTTCGAAAGAAAATTGGTCTTAGGAACCAAAAGGCAAATTTGAGATCACGTCTCCTATCACTCAAATAGGGATGGCATTTAGGTGCGGCAGTTCAAATACTCCCCCCGTTGACTTTCTCTGACGCTTCCCTGTTTTTCGCCCAAGAACGGCATTCGAACCTTGTTCAAGCAAATAATTCCAGGTTTATACTGGTAATTACCTGGAATTTATTTAGCGTTTCTGAATTGCCTGCAATACGATATACTTATATATAATTATGCGGTTTCTGAAGTGCTTGGAAGTTTTGGCAGGCGCGTCTGTGAGTCGGAATAGCATGGATCAAGTTTTTTCATCTCAGTAGAAACACATGGTGATGGACTAAGGAATCTGATGGCTGATTTGGAAAGCCACATTCCGAGCAGGAGAGGAGTAAGAAGAGAGCGCATGAATTAATGCCTGCGCGCCCAAATCTTCAAGGTGGTGCTTATGGGAGAACTTCGTATTCTGAACGGACCAGACAAAGGTTTATGCTTTGAGCTGAACGAAGGGGTGAATTTCATAGGCCGTTCCCGGGAAAATAATATTCAGATCCACGACGAGACAGTATCCCGCCGCCATCTTCGAATTGTGAAAAAATCTAACAGGTACTTTCTGACTGATTTGGCAAGTCAGAATGGCACCTTTTTGAATGGCGCTTATCTCACCCCCGGGATCGAGGTCGAAACAAGAGAAGGCGTACCCATTGGGATCGGGATGACCGTGATAGGCATTGGCGGCGAATCGTGTCACGCAATGCTGTCTCTTCTCGACTCAATAGGGCTCACTAGAGATACAAAGGATAACAGCGGGATTTTTGCCGTACATAAAGGCAAGACCAATCAGAGAAAGTTGGAGCTGATTTATAAAGTGACTGGCCTGCTGCAACTGAACTTACCCAAAGAGGACCTGCTGAAGATGCTCCTTGATGTTTTTCTTGAGCTTCTCGTAAGAATTGACCGGGCCGTATTTGTCCTAATTGACCGTGAAACCGGAAAAATCGCCCGGTCGATCTCAAAGTCAAAGAGGGCTAAAGGCAAAACCATTTTCAGTTATTCTGAGGAAGTGGTCCAAAGGGTGTTAAAGGAAAAAAAGTCTCTAACGATCGCTGATGCTCAAAATGAAGCAATGGAAGCTGAACTCGCCAGTACCCTGAAAATGGAGAATATCACTTCCGTCATGTGTGTCCCCATGATGAGTTTTTCTGAGATCGTCGGAGCCATTTACGTCGATTCCATGAAGAAACCCTATCCCTTTGCGCCGGAGGACATTCTCTTTTTTGAGGACATTGCTCACCGAACTGCAGCTTTTGTACTGTTTGAAGACCTTACGGCAGGATGATACGGAGTCGGGAACAGAAGGCAACCTGAGAATTGCGAGTTGACAGGCAATGAACCTTGGATGCTGAGGGAGTGCAGCGCTTGAGAGGGACTGAAAATGTGACGATTAGGATAAACGGAAGGGGCTTTACGTTTGAAGTGGACATGTGTGATGAGGACATGATCGTGACGATGATCTCCTCCTTAGATCCCTTCATAAAGGAAGGTTATCCAATCAGGATTATTCAATCATCCACCCAGGCTCTGTCGAAATCGCAGAGTTTTCTTAGCGAGGATTTGAGAACCAGCAGCGAACTCACGCGATTGGCCGATGATGTAAGAAAACTGGTCCGCACTCGAAGGGCGCGCTTTTAGGTGTTCTCAGGAAAATGAGCGGCTGGTGTTCGATTTGAAATCCCGCATAAATTACATCCCCTCATCCCATGTTATTCATGTTCAGGCTGAAGGGTGCCTTACAGCCAGCAGCGGCATGGAAGTTGCTTTGCAGGTTCTCAGACTAGCCGAGGAATACAAGTGCGCCCATGTTCTTTGCGACTACACACGGACCACATTCACTGAGTCGATCACTGAGATATACGAGTATCCAAAACGGTATCATGCCATCGGCTTTCCGCTCACGATAAAGATTGCCCGAATCTATGCCAGCAATGAGAGAGAGCATCTTTTTTGGGAGACAGTTTGCCGAAACAGAGGATTTTGTTCTCGTGTCTTCAAGACCGAGGAGGAAGCACTTAACTGGCTCAAGGGAAAATAGTCATGAGGCCAGGGTTTCCGAACCGCACAAAGAGTTCTCCTGGAATCGATATTGGAACAGTATGGTCATGTAATAAGTATTGTAAAGTGGACTGGATTTTTCAGATGAGATCGGAGAAGTCTCAATGGCTAACCGTCTACGTGAAGTAAGAGAGAGTCGAATTATCAGCATAAGCGAACTGGCAAGAAAATCTGGAGTAGCCCGGGTGCTCCCATAGGTTGGTTTGGGGGCCAAGAAGGCCAGATTACATGCTTAAGCCTCTCAAGAGACTTGGAGCATGGAATACGTGACAGCATAAAGAACGAGGGGGCATGAGACATCTTTCTTTTTCCAGTCTCCGGGTCAGATTGATCTTTCTGGTCCTTCTTGCGACTGCTCCGGTGTTGGGGTTAATGGTCTATGACGGCATTGAATGCCGGGCTGGAGAGCGCGTTAGGGTATTAGAGAATGCACGGCAGCTGGCCCGATGCTATTGCAGCTTGTTGGAGCCTATTGCACTCGACGCACGGCAGATCCTATTCACCCTTTCCCAACTACCTGAAAGCCATAATCAGGAAACGGATTTCTATTCCAAGCTCTTTTCAAAGTTTTTAGAAAGAAATGAGCATTACACCGGCCTCTCCATTTTCAAACCGAATGGAATGGTAATCGCGAGCGTTCCTCTTTTTACTAAGCCCACCAATTTTGGCGATCGTCCATATTTCCAGCGTCTCTTGCAAAGTCGCGACTTTGTAATAGGCGAATATCAAGTGGGTCGCATCAGTGGTAAATCTAATATTGTCTTAGTCTATCCTGATCTAGATACCACGGGTCAGATCCGAACTGTCCTCACTTGCAGTCGGTATTCAGCGCCGGGGAAGGATACACAAGTGCACAATGAGTAAGAAGAAGTCCGGGAGGAGGCGGTCGTAGTAAAGAAATGCCTTGAAGAATATCAAAGGTAGGAAGATCTAGCTGTGTAGAAAGGATTTTTGCGTAATGGTTAACCTGTACATCTTAAATGGGCCTGATATAGGGCGGTCTTTCAAGTTAAGACATGGCGTTATGTTTATAGGACGCTCTCTTGATAATGATGTTCGAATCGACGATAAAACCGTTTCTCGCAAGCATGTCAGGATTGTCAATAGAGGCGGCAAATTTCTCGTTACGGATTTGAAAAGCCAAAATGGCACTTTCTATGATGGCAAATATCTGCTTCCCGGTCGTGAAACCGAAGTAGAAGAAGGAGTCCCCTTAGCTATTGGGATGACAGTGATTTGTCTGGGCGAAGGGTGCAGAGAGCAAATGGCATCCTTTCTTGATACGGTATCTTTGATTAGGGATACTGGGAAGGAAAGCGAATTTGTCGGGGACCGCAGAAGAAGGATCGGTCAGAAAAGACTGGGGTTGCTCTCCAACGTCTCTATGGCTCTGGAAACGACCTCATCGGTGAATGAGGCATTGGAGAAAGTGCTTGAGCATATTTTCTACTTTCTCAAGAGAATTGATAGAGGTGCATTTGTTCTTGTTGATCCTGTGACGCTAAAGGTCGAGGAATCAATATGTAAGACAAATAAGCCGGGCGCTGTTACAACTCCACCGTACTGTGAGAAGGCCATTCATAAAGCCGTGAAGACAAGAAAACCCGTGGTGTATTCAACTGGTTATACTGCAAACGAAAATGGTCTTGTGGATACTTTGAAGGTTTTGAAAATCGAGTCTGTCATGTGCATACCCTTGATCAGCGGTTCAAAGATCATGGGAGCCATGTACATTGACTCTCTTCAAAGACCGGATGGGTTTCGTAAGGACGACCTTCTTCTCCTTTTGGATATAAGCCAGCGGGTTGCTCTTGTAATAGAGGGGATTCGATTTGCTTCAGAGACATCTGAGATAGTTAGGGACTTGTTGGGCGAGGATTAGCCAATACAGGCTGGTGAAGCTCAAGAGACTAGTCAGCAATCCTAGAAAATAGTGGCACAGCGGATATAAAATACTGTAGGGAGATGCTTAGGTGAAAGAAGCGAAGAACGTGGTCATCAGGCTGGATGGCAGAGCTTTCATGATTGAGGTAGACATTTAAGAGGATGACATGATTAGAGCGATTATTTCTTCGCTAGGCTTATTCATAAAGCAGGAATTTCCGATAAAGGTTTTACAGTCATCAACCCAACCCCTGTCAAAGTCGCAAAGCATGTTCAGTAGGATTTTACGGAACCTTACAGAACTGGCGGAATGGGCTGATGAAATAGAAAGGTTACTCCGTATCCAGAGGACAAGATTATGACCTCTCAGTTAGGACCTGCTCCATAGAGGAATGGGATGCCCCATTGAAGTCATCGAATAAAAAATAAAAAAACAATTCCTCACAGGATGCTGCAATTCCTGAGGATCGCAGGATTCTCCTATCATCAGAATGAAAC
>JAHECH010000788.1 GCA_024641835.1 Deltaproteobacteria bacterium | reverse complement strand
TGACGTTTTTAACTGAAAGCAGGCCGATTTCCTTCATCAACTCATATGTCAGTTTGAGCCGGGTGGGCTTGAGAGGGTGGGTTGGGCCGAAGTCATATTGCTGAAATGCTTCGCTGTACACGATGCCTAGAGTATGTGTCATCGACCATCTCCTCATGCTTGAGGTTTTGATGACGCTGGAGGGGTCTGTGCCCCTACGTATGACTTCCGCATAAATCATGATTTGGGGCACAGCGTGTGAAGGTCCTTGATTTTCACTAACCTAAACTTATATAATCCATACGTAATAATCTGAATTGGCGAAAAGAGATGCTCCATTCACCACAGACCTTCAAGATCTCAATAACCGAAAAAGCTGCTGAGAAGATTAGAGCCTCAATGGAAAAGCAGGATAAACAGGACGCGGGATTGCGTCTGTACGTTGCAGGTGGAGGATGTGGAGGCTTCCAGTACGGCCTGGCGTTCGACGAGAAAAACGAGGGGGATCATATAGTCGAAGCTTATGGCGTTAAAGTCCTAGTGGATGAGCAAAGCGCTGAGTACCTTGATGGATCTGAGATCGACTATGTTGAGTCGGTCATGGGTGAAGGGTTTATGGTTAACAATCCCAATGCCGTCGAAACTTGCGGTTGCGGCCATTCATTTAAGCCCAAGTAGTTACCGGCGGTTGATTCATTCCTCCCCTTCTTGACTTCGTAAGATAGGTCATCTAGCATGGCTCGATCGTGGAGGGTGGCTTTGACGTTATCGCGTAGCTCACCCAAGTAACTCCACTTACCTCGCCCGTGATCCGGTTGCTGATCTCTTCCAAGACATCCTCACTGACTCTTGCCCAGTCAGCGGTCATTCCGTCAAGCGACCTGACTATTCTGATCGTGACGATATGACCTAGCTTCCGCTGATCTCCTAGGACTCCCACAGCCTCGTCGTCCCCGACAACGGCAAATGCTTGCCAGACACTGTCATAAAGTCCATGGCGTTTGAGAACTTCTTCAACAATGGCGCTCGCGTCTCGGCAAATCCGAATCTTTTCCTCGGTCACTTCACCCATTACTCGTACTGCAAGGCCGGGGCCTGGAAAGGGGTGCGCCTTGACAATCAAATCTGGTAGGCCTAGCTCTCCTGCTATTTTCCGGACTTCGTCCTTGTAAAGAAACCTCAGTGGCTCAAGAATCCGGAACCTAGACCATTCTGGGATTCCCCCTACGTTGTGATGTGTCTTGATTCGGGATGCTGGGCTGCCCGTTCCAGCACTCTCTATGACATCTGGATATAGAGTACCTTGAGCAAGCCATCCGAACGCTCCGAGTTTCCTACTCTCTTCGTCGAATACCCGGATGAACTCCTCACCGACAATCCTTCGTTTTTCCTCGGGATCCTTTACACCCTTCAAACGCTCAAGGAAACGATCCGATGCGTCAACATAGTGGACGTTCAGTTTCAGATCATCTCTTAATGTTTTCATGATGGTCTCTGCTTCTCCCTTTCTCAGCAGACCGTGGTCTACGAAAACGCAGGACAGTCTGTCACCGACAGCTTTCTGCATCAGCACAGCCGTCGTGGTTGAATCAACTCCGCCGCTAACGGCAGTGAGAACATGATTCTCTCCTGTTTCGCTTCTGATCTGGTGAATCGCGGTCTCGATGATTGAGGAAGGATTCCATGTTGGAGAACAGCCGCAAATCATAGTGACGAAGTTCCTGATGATTTCTGTTCCATTCTCAGTATGGGCCACTTCTGGGTGAAACTGGACACCATACAAGCGTCGTGACTCATCACGAATGGCTGCTGTTGCGCAGTTCTCGGAGCTGGCAATTGCTTTGAAGTGATCCGGTAGAGTTTCAGCATAGTCGCCGTGGCTCATCCAAGTGACTATTCTGCCCTTCAAGCCTTGAAAAAGATCGGTGCTGTCTTTGATTTCGAGCGGAGTCTTTCCGTATTCATGGCGATTGGTGGCTTTCACTTGTCCGCCTAACATTTCAACCATAAGTTGCAGACCGTAACATATGCCCAACACGGGAATTCCGAGCCGAAACACTCCCGGATCGCATTTCGGAGCGCCCTTGTCGTATACGCTGGAAGGACCTCCTGAGAGCACAATGCCTTTCGCGCCAAGCTCCAACAGATCCTTCGCTGGTACAGAGTATTGCACCAACTCAGAGTA
>JAHECH010000178.1 GCA_024641835.1 Deltaproteobacteria bacterium | reverse complement strand
CAAATGCTTCGTTATCGCAGCCGTCAACGTCGTCTTCCCATGATCAATGTGCCCTATCGTCCCCACATTCACATGCGGCTTCGTCCTCTCAAACTTCTTCTTCCCCATCACTAACCTCCTTGGTAACCGAGCATCTTATCGATAATTCTTTTTTCTCCCTGGAGCCCACGACCGGGATTGAACCGGTGACCTCATCCTTACCAAGGATGTGCTCTACCAACTGAGCTACGTGGGCCTTGTCAATCTCTACAAAAAGCTGTCAACTTGGGTCCGCTGCCATCCAAAAACGACAGGAACGCTGCGCTTGTCACTCCTCCCGAGTTGTCCCTGCGGAAGAGCATCCGTTCGGTGATCTATCATCCTTTCCTCAATACTCGGCTTATGGAGCGGGAAACGGGATTCGAACCCGCGACCCTCAGCTTGGAAGGCTGACGCTCTAGCCAACTGAGCTATTCCCGCTTATCAAATTTCATCCGATGTCGAGGGGTGCCTTTCAGAGTTAGGGGACGATGCTTTATGTCGCTTACTTGACCTCTGCCAAGACCTCGATGGAAAGGCAGAATCAATGGTGGAGAGGGGAGGATTCGAACCTCCGAAGGCTGAGCCGGCAGATTTACAGTCTGCTCCCTTTGACCGCTCGGGAACCTCTCCAGTTTCCCCCTGCGTGAAGCCAGCGAAGGGAATCGAACCCCCGACCCACTGATTACAAGTCAGTTGCTCTACCGACTGAGCTACGCTGGCGTGCCTGAAAAAAGACAAAATGTCAAGATATTCCCCCCTGCCGCATAATTCAATCCCAAATTACCGGCGCAATGCAAAAGCATGGCTGAAAAAAGGCCGATATTCTCCTTTATGCTCTAATTATCTCTAAATTAAAGCCTTTTTCAACCACCTACACATTTATTAGCATTTGACCTCGTATGTTAAGCCTAATAACAAAAATTGCAACTAAAATTTCCAAATCGTTCAGACTGCATAATTAGCTGAGGAATGAGGCATCATGCCAGGAGAGGTGAATATGCTGTGTCTACCAATCTTGATCAAGCCGAGTCTCTTCTCCAGAATTTGGCGTATTTTGTTTGACTTTCACGAAATGATTGACTATGAATGACTGGTACTTTTTGAAGCAGAACGAAAAGCAATCCAGTAGGAAAGGCCCTCTATTTTCCTGGGCTGTACCAATTCGGGTTACTTTATTGGCGAGGAGGTGGTCTCATGACGGCATTGCTTGGAGGGTTGGTAGCTCTTATCCTTGGTATTATCGGAATCGTTTTCTGGTGGGGCTATTTCATCAAGGCGGTGATGGCTGGCGTACCGGTCATGCTCATTCTTGGCGGCGCTCTGGCGACCTATTTGGGAATCGAGGAAATAAAGGACAAGAAAGCCGCAGAAAGCTTCGACACCGACAAAGATGATCTGAAGCGAGAGGTAGAGACCTTGAAAGAGGAAATCAAGGGGATCAAAGGAGAGAAAAAAGAGAGCTGAAACGAAACCGCAGGATAGGTAAGCTCAAATACCAGAAGGGCTATTCGGCTCCATAGAGTTTCTCCATCGAACCGTACATCCAGCGAGGGAGGGAGACGGCCGTTAGGGTGTTAGCGTGAAACTCTCTGGACAGGGCGAGATGATCTGAAGAGCCGGATAGCCCTTTCTTTAGGCAATCTCAAGTTCGCTGAAGAAGTAGTTGATTTCAAACAACGCATTCTCCTGCGAATCCGAGCCGTGAACCACATTCTTTTCTATATCTGTGGCGAATTCCCTTCGGATGGTGCCGGGTTCCGCCTCTTTGTAATTGGTAGCACCCATAAGCTTTCGATACCTTTTGATCACATCCTCTCCTTCCAGGACCATCACCACACATGGCCCGGATGACATGAAACGAGTCACGCTCTCGTAAAAGGGCTTACCCTCGTGAACCCTGTAGAATCCTTTGGCTTGCTCCTTGGTCATCTTGATCATCTTCATGGCTGTAATCTTGAGATCCGCTGCCTCCAATCGCCTAATGACTTCCCCTATCAGGTCCCGTGAAACACCATCTGGCTTGATGATTGACAAGGTTCTTTCCTTCATCGTCCACATCCTCCTGAGCATGCATTCATCCCTTCTTGGCCTCTAAACGCCCTCACCAAAGGCGGTCTCTTAGGCTGAAACCGATTGACCGCCGGTCCATTCCATTGTATAGAGAAGCGTTATAGCAAAAATGTCCCTTTCTCCGTCAAGGGATTTATGTTTCATGGAAGCGGAAGTACAGAAAGGAAACGATCATGACTCAATCAAAGCCCAGCAGGAAGAAGCGAAAGGAGAGAATGGAAGCTGAACAGCACTTCGACTTTCGCTGTGATCCTGGCGTTCCTTGTTTCACCCGGTGCTGCCAGGATGTGACGATTGTATTGAGCCCCTATGATGTGGTTCGTCTCAAGAGTACTCTCGGTATATCCTCTGAAGAATTTCTTGATCAGTACACCATCATCATCTCAAAAGAGAAGCGATTGATCCCAATTGTGCTCCTCAAGATGAATGAGAAAGACAAGAAGTGCCCCTTTGTAACTCAGGCGGGGTGCAGCGTGTATGAAGATCGACCGTGGCCTTGCCGGATGTATCCCCTAGACATGGATGATGAAGGCCTATTTTTCTTGATCACTGACCCGTCCCGATGTCAGGGCCTTAGCCGGAGCGAGGAATGGAGGGTGGGAGACTGGCTGGCGGATCAGGGCGTGATTCCTTATGATGAAATGAACGCCCTCTTCGGGAGCATCACCGGTCCCTTGCAGACCCACGAATTGGACATAGATAATCCCGACATCGCGAAAATGCTCTTCATGGCCTTGTACAATATTGATAAGTTCAGAGATTTTGTTTTCAAAAGCTCTTTCCTTGATCGATTCGATGTGGAGGAGTCAAGAATAGAAAAGATCAAACGAAGTGATTTGGAGCTATTGAAGTTCGGGTTTGATTGGATAAAATTCGGGCTGTTCGGACAAAAACTTTTCTCGGTAAAACAAAAGGCAGCCAAGTGACTGCCATTAAAGATTCTCTTTTAGAGCCCTTGAAGGATGGCATCTTCACCTTTGCCTGCCATAAGGGAGTCGACTGTTTCACAAAGTGCTGCGCAAGCCTCAGTCTGGTGCTCACCCCGTACGATATTCTGAGAATGAAGAACCGTCTTGGGATGACGTCCGACGATTTCTTGCTCCAGTATACAGAAACCCGCCTTGATCCTCCTGCCCGATTTCCCATGGTCACCCTGAAAATGAACCAAGAGGATAAGAGATGCCCATTCGTGAATTCCCAGGGATGTACCATCTATGAAGACCGCCCTGGTGCCTGCCGCATATATCCCGTAGGCAGAGCCTCTATGAAACTGGAGCAAGAAAAAGAGGCAAGAGAGAAGTTTTTTCTGGTTCGTGAGGGACACTGCCTTGGGTTCAGGGAAGATAAAGCATGGTCTATAGAGGAATGGATGGTTGACCAGGGTGCGGACGAATACAACGCCATGAATGACCAGTGGCTGGAAATCATCACTTCGCAAAGGAGTCTTGGTCCTGAAAAGGATCTTTCCAGAAAGATCCAGATGTTCTTTATGGCTTCCTACAATCTTGATAAGTTTAAGAAATTCGTCTTTGAGAGCCGGTTCCTTCGGCTTTTCGACATTCCTTCTGAGATGATCGACAGGATGGCTAAAGAGGATACTGAATTAATGAACTTTGCCTTTGAATGGCTCAAATTCAGTCTTTTTGGAATGAACACGATTCGCATGAGATGAGGAACAGCAGAAGGCTAAAGAACAGGACTTAATCCCTGATAACCCTTTTTCCGATGTAACCAGGCAGGCTTCTGATCCTCTGGTCTAGTTCCTCGCTGTGGTCGCTCAAGAACTTCAGTATCCCATCTGACTTCGCCCTTAGAATGAGCCCGTTTCGCGATTGGATTTCCCTCCCTTTGATGAGAAGCTGATTCCCATAGAGGTAGAGAAGAATGCTGTCATCTGCATCGAGTTTTACCTCGAACTTTTTCCGAAGATAATCGAGCCAGTATCCATACTCCTCCGGATGTTCCAGGTGTTCCACGGGAATGCCGAGCTCCATGGCAAGGGGATCCAGCGTCCCTGGAACCAATTGGGACCCTGCGAGGTAGTCGAGAACATGAGCGATCTCATGAATGAGGATGCCATCATCAATGTCCCTCGAAATAGCGACATAAGTATTTTCCGGGTCTGCAACGAGGGTCTTGTACGGGTTGATCAATAGACCGCCTTTTCTCCCTTCAGAACCCTCACCCGGGCCACTTCCAAAAAAATGAAGTTGGGCATAATTCTCAAGGTCTACAAATTTGATGCCGGTTTTCCTGCCAGCGATTTTTTCCATATCCAGGCTATCCATGATTTCCGCGACACGGCCGTAGCTGACATTCGGCAGGTTCGCGATGCGTGCTCCCATCTCCTCGACCGAGATGTTCCCCAAACCATCCAGGTAGAGCTCATCCTCCCTTCCCTGATGGCATTTCTTGAATTTTTTCCCACTGCCGCAAGGGCAAGGGTCATTTCGTCCGGGTTTTTTCATCTCTGTATCCGGTGACAAGTGACAAGAGACGAGTGACGAGTTTAAGCCTTCTGACTTGCGGACTCGTGACTTGTCACTCGTTTCTTGTCACTCTTCTATGATTTGATCTTTATGCGCTTCGTAGGACCAGCAAGGGAGGGGACCACATGTCCCCGTGTCCGGGTTGAGTCGATGCCTGTAGGAGGCCTTCACCCCCTGATCTTTCATCATCCAGTCCCACCCTCTTACAAAATAGACGCACTCATCGTTGAAACAGACCCATTGAAATACGGTCCCCCACGTCGATTCAGGAGGAGTTCTCCATTTCCTCATCTGGACGCCGCAGTGGGGGCATACAGGTTTTTCTGCCTTTTCCATGAATCACTCCTTGTTTCGATCTTTTTTGCTTATATCATAAACTTTCTTGAAGCC
This sequence comes from Deltaproteobacteria bacterium, assembly GCA_024641835.1. Lineage (GTDB taxonomy): Bacteria > Desulfobacterota > DSM-4660 > Desulfatiglandales > HGW-15 > JAHECH01. The sequence goes on along the minus strand of JAHECH010000178.1, from coordinate 2,883 downwards.
GACTTAAAGTTGTATGCACAAAAAAGGACCAAATCTTATCACCGGAGATCTGGTCCTCCACGGAAAGTCTTGATGGGGCCATGGGAGTCTCTTTCAAAATGAGGAAACGAAGAGAGACCGGGAAAGACTCCGCCCGCCTAACCCATGACCTAAAGTTGATCACCGGGCAGCGATTTCTTCGTTTCTCTATTTTGAAAGAGACTCCCATGACCCCATGCGTAACCGTATTTATGAAACCGGGTACTAAGGCGCTTCGCCTTCCTTAGCCCAGTTGCTGTGCCGCCTTGGCGTAGTCCTCCTTCACGTTCATCAGATAGACCACGACCGGCCGGAAAGCGAGGTGAGCCCACTTGGCAAAGGGCACTTCCAGAACGAGCATGGGGACGGCTATCATCAGGTGAATCACGTACAGGACGTAGGTGGGCATGGGCCAGTCCAGGATTCGTGCGAAGTTGATGAGAATGCCTGTAAGAGTCGTGAGCTCGAGGAGGATCAGGAACATCCAGTCTGTGCCATGAGAACTCTTGTAAGGCGCCTTGCTCTTCTTGATTCTTCCGATCAAGGCATACGTGGTGCCATAGAGCAAAGCTGCCGTAGCGTAATATCCGAAAAGACGCACGGGGTGCCAGATAGCATAATCGCCCACGACATCCCTCTGGAACATAATCTTATCCCATGACAGGCCGATCACATGGATCCCGCCTGCCAGAAACACCACCACCAGGAGGAAGACGGTGCTGTAGCCGGTCATGATCAGGAGATGGACTATCCACTGCATCCGGTCCGTACACTGCCCGAACTTTTTCTGGGTCAGGAAATGGACCAGGAGCTCCCAGCCCTTCCGAGCATAGATCTCGAGAGGGACTTTGAAGGCCAGATCACCCATAACGAATCTGAAGCACCGGTAGGTGTTGCTCAACAGGAAAAAAGTGAGAACGAACGCCATGATCAGGTCTGCAATCTCGATGGCTGGAGCAGGCCAGACGCTGTTGATGAAGGCGTGCTCCATATTCGGGTTGCTCGATCGGAAAAGGACCAGAGCCAGCCCTACAAGGATTCCAACGATCGCTACAGCGATGATCTCGAAGCTCTCCGATGTATAAAACCTCCGGGCAAACCCGGTCCAGTCATACTTGGAGGTGAGCCAGCGCCGCATGACCATCATCGTTTCTCCTGGATCAGCACCTCTTGGGCAAGTGGTCGAACAATCCCCGCAGTAATAACAAAGCCAGGCTTCTGGGCTATTCAGAATTTTATCTGTAAGCCCCATTTGAATATACTTGTGAAACCTCCTAGGAAAGGAATTTTCCGGAGTCGAGAGGGGGCAAACAGCCGTGCAATTCCCGCAGTGAAAACATTTTTTGGCATCTTTGAGACCAAAATGCTCCAGGTCCTTCATCAAGTTCAGGTCAACCTTCACACTCATGCTTTTTCCTCCTGCTCGCGTCAGCTTGGCATTCGATTGCCATCCCTGCACCTTTACCTTTTCCTATCCCATTACCATCCCTTGAAGGGGTTGGGTCCAATCTCCTGAAGTTTTGCCGCAAACTCATCCAGAAGCGCAGGAATTTTATGATAATCGACAATCGAAATATTCTCGAACCGGACCCGATCTGACTCCAGGGCGAGCCGGTTCAGGGTTTCTGCGACTTTGCTCAACCGGATGCTCGCGAGCTCACTCCCCTTGATGAAATGGCACTGGTAGTCGTCCCCGTGCTGGCATCCAAGAAGCAGGATACCGTCAATCCCCTTGGAGAGGGCATCTGCGATCCAAACGAGGTTCATGGACCCCAGGCAGCGCAAAGGAATCACCCTCATCCACGGGTTGTAATTCATTCGATGAAGCCCTGCCATATCCAGCGCAGGGTATGCATCGTTTTCGCATGCAAGCACTACAATGCGAGGTTTCTCATCCTCTTCCGCAGGCACCTCTATGGCCTTGATCATGTTGCCGATCATACCCACGGAATAGTTCTTGAAGGAAATAATCCTTTCAGGGCAGGCTCCCATACAGACCCCGCACCTCCGGCATCGGGTTGGTTGAGGCAGGGGATTCGCTTTCTCATCTTCATTGATCGCGCCAAAGGGGCATTCCACCGTGCACCGTTTGCACTGGGTACAGCGCTGCATGGCGAACTCCGGGAAGCTCATGTCTCCTGCTCGGGGATGAACCGCAGCTCCCCGCGATGTAAGTTCGATGCACTGGATCGCTTTCATCACCGCTCCTGCCCCATCTTCCAGGGTGGAACCGATGCTCATGGGTTTATGGACGCAACCGGCGGCATAGATACCGGTTCGTCTCGTTTCATAGGGGAAGCATATAAAGTGAGAATCAGGGAACTCATGACGCAAAGCAGGAATTTCCGGGCCCTGTCGGTATACAAGGTTCAGGATATTCGAACGCCGGATCAGATCAGGAGGAACGAGCAACTCTTCTTCTTTCTTCTCCTCTTCTTCCTTCTTTGCCTCTTTGCTGATGTCCGGGCCGAATGCCGTCGCTGGGACCATACCCGTTGCCAACACCACCAGGTCCAGGTTATCGAGGAGCACCTTTTCCCCCAGGATCTCATCGCTCGCTTCTACAGCCAGCCCCGCGCCATTCGCCTTCACCTCCGGCCACTGGCAACGAATGAAGATCACGCCCTCCTCTTGAGCTTTCCTGTAGAGATCCTCGGCCTGCCCGGGAGTACGCATCTCCTTGTACACCACGAAAACATCCGCATCCTTGTTCTCTGCCTTGATCTGCAATGCTTGCTTGAGGGAGGTCGAACAGCAGACCGTCGAACAATAGGGGAGATGTTCGGGATCCCTGCTCCCTGCGCACTGGAGAAAAGCAGCCTTGGTCACTGCCTTGCCATCGCTTGGTCTCGTGATCGCCGCCTC
>JAHECH010000177.1 GCA_024641835.1 Deltaproteobacteria bacterium | reverse complement strand
AGCCTGGGTACGGGCACCAAAAAAACCATTGTTCGCAAACTCTTCTGTTGCAGCGGCCAGGATGCGCTCCTCAGGCGTAAGGACATCCGTCGAATCTGAGACACGTCTAGTTGTCATGATCGCTCCCGGTTATCCGTTTAGTTTAACTAACTAGTTGGTTTTATTTTTTAGTTAATACGCTTCTACAATACGTATGTCAAGAGAAAACCTGGTGACAGGGCGGATATCTTACGGTCAGATCAGTAGTTTTAGTAATGCTACATTATTGTAACTGATTTAATCAAATTTCAAATCAAAGAGAAAAAAGTTCTGAAGAACTATCAGAAAGCAGTCATTTGAGCCCAAGATTGACAGACAGGCTTTTGTTCAGTAAAATTTAAATAATTAAAGTAAATTGACGAGGCTGAGGCCGAAATGGAAAAGTGCGCCTCGAGAGAATCGCGTCCGGAAGTGGGCCTCACTCGTTTGAAGAGGACGCCCCCAGGACATGGACCAGAAAGTTCCCACCCTTCAAGAAAAGCCATGCCAGCCTAGCGACGCAAACCGGGCAACCATCGGAGGCTATCCTGACAGAAGAGCGGGAACGGATCGAAGAAGCGGCCTCGCCAGGCGGCAGGAGCAATTGCCTTTCTTCGGCCCTGAGCGAAGAAAAGGGGAAGAGCGGCGCGCAGAACAACGGCGGCAGAGCCGCCTGAGAATACCCATTTTCGTCAAGCTCGCCACCCTATCTACGGCCTTTATTTTTGTTGTCATTTCCACCGCAAGCGTGGCGATTCTGAGCAAGCAGAAGCAGCAATTCGTGGGACAGCTTCTGGACCTCGGAGAGAGCATGGTGCGAAACGCGAGCAGCAACGCACCAGACAAGCTTCTTGGTGACGAGGATCTCGGCCTGTTTCAAATCGTGACGACCATTGCAGAAAATGAACAAGTCATTTATGCCCTGATTCTGGACCGCAGAAATAACATTGTAGCTCACAATCGCATGGAAGAGGTGGGGAAACCTTTCAAAAAGCCGGAGATGGGCCGCGTTTACAGGGATGAAGGAGGGGTGAAGGCGAGCGCCCTGACGCTGGAAGGAGCGGATGCGCTCTTTTTTGAGGCGCCACTCAAATACCAGGGGATCAAGGTGGGAGAGGTTTGCATTGCCATCTCCCAAAAGAAGATTTCCGAAAATATCAGGGATGCGGAAATCTTCATCGGCGTCCTCACCCTTCTCATGACGGGTCTGGGCATTTTGATGAGTCTCGGCTTGAGTATGTATTTTTCCAGGCCTATCAGGCAACTCGGAGAATCCACGAGGGCTTTGGGTATGGGCCAATTCAGCCACAGGGTAAGAATGACTCGTAACGATGAATTCGGTGATCTGGCATATGCTTTCAACAAAATGGCTGAAGATCTTGAACTCAAGGAAAAGATCAAGGATTCCTTTGGGAGGTACGTGACGCCTGAAATTGTAGAAATGATCCTGGCCAATCCAGACAGGCAGTGGATGAAAGGGTCGAAGATCGATGCAACGGTGCTCTTCGTGGATATCAGAGGGTTTACCAGTATCTCAGAACATCTTGATCCCACTGCCATTGTTGATCTCCTCAATGATTACCTCGCCCGGGTAACCGATGCTGTGATCAAACATGGCGGGCATCTCAACAAATTCCTGGGAGACGAAGCGATGGCAGTCTTCGGCGCTCCTCTATCCAATCCTCATCATGCTGAAGCATCTGTCAGAGCTGCGATGGACATACAGAAGCAGATTGAAGAACTCAACCATCGAAAAAATATGAACAACGTGACCATTGGCGTAGGCGTGGGCGTGAACTCTGGTGAAATGGTGGCAGGGAACGTCGGGTCGGAAAAAAAGATGGAATACACCGTCATAGGGGACAATGTAAACGTCGCATCGAGGCTTACGTCTCTTGCAGGAGCGGGACTCATCTTGATCACCAAGGCAACCTATGACCGCATCCAGGAAAGAAGTTGGTTCACCGTGGAGGAAAGGGGCAAGGTCTCTATTCGAGGGAGAGAAGGAAAGGTGATCATATATGGTGTTTCAGGGCTTCAGGAGGAACCGCATGGAATTGTCGAGCAAAAAGCGCAAGGGGCTTAGATGCACCCTTGCCATGGTCGCTGGTGCTCTTATCGTGTCCTCGTGCGGCCCGCTGATCCATGAAACAAAACCCAAAGCGGAACCCATCCTACTGGAGAAGACAACGGTGCCTCATGGCTATGTTTCCGAGGGATATATCGTGGTTGAGCTCCAGGGGGGTGAGACGCCGGCAGACTTAGCTCTACGATTCCTTGGTGATCGGAGCAGAGCATGGGTCATCGAAGAGGCGAACCGGTCTGTCCTGTTTGAAAAGGGTCAGTTCATCGTCATTCCCCTGAAGGAGGATAGGGGTGGATTGAGGCCAGAAGGTTATCAGGTCGTGCCTATTCTTTGTTATCACCGTTTTGCAGAAAGGTGCTCGGCTTCCTTTTGCACTCCGGCAGGCGTTTTTGAAGAGCAGATGAGATACCTCAAGGAGAACGGGTATCGGGTCATTTCCCTGTCGGAGTTTCAGGAATTCATAACCTACCGTCGTTCCATTCCGGAGAAATCTGTCGCCATTACCCTGGATGACGGGTACAACTCCATTTATGAGATCGCCTATCCCATTCTGAAAAAATATGGGTTTACAGCGACACTTTTCATCTACACCAATTTCATCGGAAACTCAAAGAGCGCACTGACATGGGATGAGTTGAGACAGATGAAAGCAGACGGCTTTGAAGTCGGGTCCCATTCTTTGAGTCATTACGACCTTACCAGGAAGAGGGAAGGGGAGAGCGATCAAGCTTTCTTGGAGAGGGTGAGAGAAGAGTTGGTTGTTTCCAAGCAGATTATTGATCAAAAGCTGGGACAGGATACTACTTATCTGGCATTTCCATATGGAGCCTATGATCCGGCCGTTTTAGCTCTTTCCCAGGAAGCGGGGTACAAATTGGGATTCTCAGTCAAGAACGGTGGGAACCCCTTCTTTTCTGACCCTTTGGCGGTAAAAAGAGACCAGATACTCATGAAGGATATGGGAAGTTTCATCAAGAGGCTGGACACACTCCATGAGATTCCCCTTCAGTGAGAACATGAGGAAGATAGACCGGCTGTTGCTGCTTTTGGTTGCTCTTTTCATAGCAATCATGACCGGGTGTACGAATTTCAAGGAAGCTATGCGGAAAGAAATGATCACTGTTTTTGAGAGCCGTGAAGACCGGTTCGTGGAGGCGTGTCTTCAGAAAGCGAGGCAATACGAGAAAGGAGGAGATCAAGTCGAAGCCCTCAAGCAATACAAAATCGCGCTCACCGTAGATCCATCCCGGCAAGAGGCCATTGAAGGACGAAGCCGTCTGCAGGCCATTCTGAAGAGTTCGGCTGAAGAGCACTACAAAAAAGGTCTTGAGCAGGAAAGGCAAGGGAAATACGGCCAAGCGCGACAGCAGTTCCTGACAGCCCTAAGACTCTGGCCAGACTACTCGGAAGCTCTAGAGATGATTACGTCTGCCAGGAAACCCCAAACCAGAGGATACCTTGTGCACAAGATTCAGCCGGGTGAAAGCCTTTCCCAGCTTGCTGCCACCTATTATGGGGACTATCGCAAATTCCCCATCATCGCCAGTTACAACAACCTGAGTGACGCGGCCGCGGTAAATGCGGGTCAGGAGATAAAGATTCCTGAGTTAGAGGGCATGGATTTGTCCGCTCACGAAGGGTATCTGAAAGCAGGAGGAGCGGAGAAGACAGGGGGAGATCTCCAGAGTAAGGGAGAGGAACTCGACCTGAAACTCGAAGCCGAGGATCAGGTGGTCACTTACAGGGAACTGGGAGTGGAGTTATTCGGTGAGAAGAGGTATGAGGAGGCCATGGCTGAGTTCAAGAAAGTCCTTTGCGCAAGGCCGGATGACAAGGTGGCCCTTGAATACTCCTATCAGTCGTGCTTCGAAACGGCGATGGCTCTTTATGAAAAACAGGACTACTTGGGAGCAAGAGATCAATTCAGGTTAGCCCTTCAATACAAGAGCGACTGCTCCAGATGTCCTGCTTACATTAAGAAGAGCGAGGATCTCTACAAAGCGATGCATTACAAACAGGGCATCCGGTACTACGGAAAGGAGCAGTTGACTGAAGCGATCAGAGAATGGGAAATGGTCAGAGCCCTTGATCCAAACTATAAGAGGGTCGAGTACTATATCAAGAAGTCGAAAGAGATGCTCAAGAGACTGGAAGACCTGAGGGAGGAGTTGAAAGAAGGCAGCATAGGAGGTGAAGGCGATCTTCTTTGAAGGTGGGTTGCAAATTATCGCTTCCTTAGAAGGACATAGATCGCACCCGTACCTCCATCGTAGGGTCTTGCAGTGGCAAAAGCGAGCACAATCTTCCGCACAGGGCCACGGCCTAACCAGGTGCTCAATCCTTCCTTTATCACCGGAAAGCTATCAGGGGAGTTGAGACCCCGGCCATGAACGATGAGTACGCACCTCAGGCCGTTCTTATAGCTCCTGAGAAGAAAATTCTTCACCTCTTCTTCAGCCCCTTGCTTTGTAAGACCATGAAGATCAACATGATCCTGGACTGGCACTTCGCCCCTTTTTAATTTTTTCATGATCCGGCGGTTGAAGCCTTTGATGCATCCTTCGATGTACTCATCGCTGAAGGTGATATCCATCTCGACGGATCCCCGGATCAAGCCCCTGAGGTGATCCATCGCTTCTTTCTCATCATCAGGAGGGAGATGAGAGGGTTTGATATGGTTTCCCCAGTTGCGGATATTTCTGGTCTTCCCGCGAGGGAGCGGCGCAACATCGGACATGGCTTTAACAAAAGCGTTGATTTCGTCAGGTTCTCTGTCCGTTCCGGGTGGAGTGGGACGGGGCTCCTTTGAAGGCTTTCGCGAAGCCCTGATTCTGAGGGGGAGGTCCTTGAAAGCAGGGTTAAAGAGCTCCTCTTTCTTTTTCTTCATCCCCTTCCCCTTTGCACCTTGGTCTCATGTTGCAGATTCAACTATTTTATATTATACCACAATTGTTTCTGAGGCCATAAACAAGGAGACGCCTCATATCCCTTGATCCCCCCTCAGTAATCTGATCTTTACCGATAACTTGGGTTGCTGGACACAAGGGATCAGTGATGAGGGGCCGCGGGGGTCTCTCTTCGTTTCTCTATTTTGAGAGAGACCCCCACGACCCATCAGGCGTCCCTGGAATCACCTGTGTCCAGCAGGAGATCTTATGCCGAGAATCGATGATTACAAGCAGGCGCGAGAACTGGGAGTAAAGCAGCTCCTGGGGAAGAACCCTGATCTCGTGGCGAGGCTTTCCGGCGCTGATATGCGAAGGGACAAGGAAGGGGAAATGAGCCTCTCCTTGAGCTTTCAGAATCAAAAGATCGCTATGACGTGGCCGAATTTTCAATTCCGACTTGAGAAATCCCAAGAAGAGATCCCCATACAACAACAAATTCTCCTCTTGCACTATCTCCACGGGGCTTTGGCTTCGAGCGGCGCCGCACTTGCGGATGAATGGATTTCTTTTCAGGAAGTGCCGGATGGCCGCTTTTACCTGGACGCCTTTAACAAACGGGCCAAGATTCCCTTGGTCCAGGCTTTTGGTGCAAAACCTGATCTCATGGTCAAGCTGTCCGCGGAGATCTACGGGGCAAAACCTTTTGATCGGGGTGACTTCTCTGTGGTGATAAAAGTGCTTCCTCTGGTGCCGGTGGCACTGATCCTCTGGAAAGGAGATGAGGAATTCCCGCCAGAGGGAACTCTTCTTTTCGATAAAACGGTGTCCAAGATTCTCTCTGCAGAGGACATTGCCTGGCTCGCCGGCATGGTGGTTTATCCGCTCATAGGAATGGCACGACAAAAGGTTTAAGGGACACGGCACACGGTGCAAGGAGTCAGACGCGTGGCCAGGGGATTCACTCTTCACTTTTTCCGTGCACCCCTGCCTTGAAATACTAAGGAGAGCAATATAATGTTTACATTTTTGCGAGGCAAGGACTTTGTTGCTCCCAGTGGTAACTACAAAACCTATTGGTCGGAGTGAGCTATGAGCAATGAACGAGCGCTGGTTGGAGTAATTATGGGAAGCACATCGGATGCGGATGTGATGAAAGGCTGTACTGAAACCTTGAAGGAACTGGCGATCCCCTATGAAGCGAAGGTGATCTCCGCCCACAGGACACCGGAGCAGGCCCAGGATTATGCTTCCAGCGCTGCTGGGCGTGGGCTCCAGGTGATCATTGCGGGAGCGGGATGGGCAGCCCACCTGGCTGGATTCATGGCCGCCCACACAAACCTACCTGTAATCGGGATCCCTATTGATTCTTCGCCCCTCAAGGGCATGGACTCCCTGCTTTCCACGGTGCAGATGCCTCCAGGCATTCCAGTGGCTACGGTTTCCATCGGCAAAGGAGGGGCGAAAAATGCGGCTGTCCTGGCAGGAGAGATTCTTGCTCTCAAGTTTCCGACCATAGCTGAGAGATTGAAAGCCTATCGTGAGAAATTGACCAAAGAGGTCCTTGAAAAAGGCCAAGGTTTGAATCTCTGATAAGAGACCTACTTATAGAATGTCTGCCCGTCTTTTGAATGTTGGCGCAGAGGAATCCAGAAGGCTGGCCTTGCAAGAGGCCAAAGAGGTCATTCTATCAGGCGGCGTTGTCGCTTTGCCCACAGAATCCTTTTATGGCCTGGCAGTGAATGCCATAGATGAAGATGCCCTCCGTTGCCTCACGGCCGCTAAGAAGCGACCTGAAAAGAATCCTATTCTGATCTTGATTCCCTCCATCGATGCGGTCAAGGATTATGTGGACTCGGTCCCTCCTATGGCAGACAAACTAATGAAGCACTTCTGGCCAGGGGGCCTTACCCTGGTCTTCCGGGCCAAAGCAAGTCTCTCTTCCCTGCTCACCGCAGGGACGGGGAAGATCGGCGTGCGCCTCTCCAGCCATCCTGTCCCCACGGAATTATCCCGCCTCGCCGGAGTCCCTATCACCGGAACAAGCGCCAATCTCTCAGGTCAGCCAGCACGCAAAACCGCACGAGAAGTCATGGATACCCTCGGGGATGCCATTGATTTGATTTTGGATGGCGGTGAGACCCAGGGTGGCAAGGGCTCTACGGTCCTGGATGTAACCACTGACCCAGCGCTGATCCTCAGGGAAGGCATGGTGCGCCGGGATGCCTTGATGCGCTTCTTCAGGTCTTCGGCAATGACCTGATGGCTTGAGCGTGATCAGCCTGTTTCTGAAATGAAACCGAGAGAATCCCCAGATCCTCATAGCTGCATGTTAATGTCTGAAGTCTTGCATTTTCATGGGCATAACTTGTCGGTTGTTCTATCTCGATACAAAACCCTGCAAATCCAGTAAACCCTTTTGCGAATACCCGGCTCAAAAAGACCTCTCTCGGTCGAAACAATCCAATAAAATCCTCTCAGAAAACCGTTGTAATCAACAGCAACACCCCGTCCACCGAAATTCTCTGAGCCCAACGTGATGCGCCGAATTTGCGCTTGACGCCCAAGGTTGACTCACCTATACTCCGGCCCATTCAAACCGAGTTCTTATCACCTTATCGTGATGTGCTGCTGGTGTGATTAACATGAAACCTCCTCTATCTGTCCCATCAGTGACACGACGAACATACGATCATGGTACCATCGTGCTTTGTTTCCGACGGTCGCGCGACCGGAAACCGAGTCGACGATGATGCGAGCGTCGAGAACAGTGCTCGCGCTGACACCTCTTCGCGCAATCTTAGCAACCCTTGGCAGCGCATGAGAAAAGAGGCGAGGCTATCGTGTCTAAATCTGATACAAATGGTAGGAAACGGGCAATGGTGG
>JAHECH010000176.1 GCA_024641835.1 Deltaproteobacteria bacterium | reverse complement strand
CACGCGGTTGAAAACATCTTTCATCTTGACCCCACCCCGTGCCCCGAGTTTCAGAAAGATTTTTTGTACGATGGCGTCCTTTTTTTCGTTGATTCTGTGCATGGAGAGAAGCTTTTTGCGGGCGATAACAAAGCTGAGCCTGCGAGCCATGAGGTCAGCCATCTGGACTTCCAGCTGGGAGAAGGGTCGGTCCTTTTCAGCAAAATAGACCTGGATCACCCCTGCGGTGTCTCTCTCGTCAGGGAAAAAGCGAGGTATGGCGAGGGGCACCGCCATGATCGAGAATGCCCCTTTGCTGACAGCCCTTTCTTTGTCCTGGTACAGCTTCTCTTCGAGAACATTAGGGACAAGGTAGGGCTTTCTGCTCTTCACCACGTATCCGGCGATCGTGTCTTCCAGAGGAATATATTTGGCTCTGGAGTGCTCTTCATAAGGGTAAGATCCATAAGAAAGCATCTGCTCGGTGTTTGGATCATAGGTCCTTACGGATGCGGATATGGCTCCCAGGAAATCAACCATGTAGCGGGTCGTGCCAGTGAGGATTTCCGGCTCAGAGAGATCAGGGCTGATTTCGATGATCTCGTCGACTCGGCTGGAAATATCTCCCAGGAACTCCGGCAAAACGGTGTCCTTGAACCACTGGATGAGATGAGTCCAGAAATCCTGGTCCCCGCAGGACTGCGCCCAGGGCTCTTTCTGGAGGGACTTGATGAGATCTTCAGAAATGTTCCACATGTCTTAGCGATCCAGATCCTCGACTCCCTTAAGGATCGTGTCGAAAAGCTCTTGAATGTCCTCTTTTTCAATGCAAGAGAAAGCGACCCGCAAATCATATTCCCCGAGAGAGATGAGCCCGATGCCGTAATGGTCAAGAAGGTGAACCCTCAGGGGCTCTGCCTCCACTTTGTTCAGTTTCAGGCAGATGAAGTATCCGGAATTGAAAGGATAGACTTCCCATGCTTGCCGGTACTTCGGATCCGCCAGCACCCGTTTCACTTCGTGAGCCCTTTCCGTCATGATTCGAAGCTTTTCTTCCTTTTCAGCCATGTAGGTCGGCGTTTGCAATGATTTGAGAACAATAGACTGGCTCAAATGGGAGACATTGGAGATAGAACCTCTCACGGCTCCCGCGGTTTTTCTTTCCAGAGCATCGTAGACCTGATCATGGTTGCTCCCCAAGTAAGCGCCGTAGGTGATGAATCCAACCCGGAGACCCCAGACATAGTTCTCCTTGGTAGCCCCATCCAGTTTGACCACAAAAAGCCGGGGGTGCCGACCCACCAGCCGGCTAAAAATGGACTCCTTAAGAGCATCCTTCTCATAAAAAAGCCCGAAATAGGCGTCATCGGTCAAGGTGAGGACATTCTTGCCCCTCTCGGCGAGATTCAGGAGGATTTCCACGATCCGGTCTGCTTCAGAGTGAGTCACCGTATATCCTGTGGGGTTGTTGGGGAAGTTGAATAGAACGATGAGCTTATCTTTCTTGGCTGCTTCAGATTTGAGGCACGCCTCAAAGCTCTTGAGATTAAATCCTCTCCCGTTATCAAACAGCTCGTAGGTCACGATTCTTGCTCCCCTGCGCACAGAAAAGACCAAGTTGTAATTTCCCCAGAGCTTATCAGGCAGGGCAATGACGTCTCCCGGGTTAACCCACATATCTGATATGACGCTCAGGCCATGGGTGAGGGCATTGGTGACCACGGGCAGGCTGATCTTTTTCCCTGCAAGGGAGGGGTTCTTTTCCAGGATCGCCTCCTTCCATGCCTTGCGAAGAGGCATGATGCCAAAAGAGGGAGCATAGGCGAGCGTCTCTTCAGGTTCAAGTCCACGGATCATCGCCATGACCGAAGGGAGGTACATGGTGCGGCCTTTTTCGGTAGCCATCCCGATAGTGGCGTTGAATCGGTGAGCTTTTTCCTTGGCCTCAGCGCTCTGGGTGAGTATGCCCTTGGGAAAAAAGAGGTTTTTCCCCACCTCTGAGAGCATATCGTAAACATGAAGATTGGCAGCCTGAATAATGTCATTCAATTCTTCAGCTAAGGAGTTCATAGGCCGCACCTTTTGGCCCTTGTTTTTGTGGAATTGGCTGTTGAATTTCGGGAGGGTCAATCAACAATAAACAAAATTAGCGAGGAATGCTCAAATCTGTCAAGGAAAATCAGGAAAGGCTTTTATGTCTTGACTTAAAAAGAGCGGCCTAGGTATATTTCAAAACTCAAGAACCGGTTGCCCGAAAGGAGAAAAGACGATGGGAGATGTGGTGATCGTATCCGGTGCAAGGACACCGGTAGGCTCATTTAGCGGAACGCTGAAATCAACACCCGTGGTTGAACTGGGTTCTCTGGTGCTCAAAGAGACTTTGAAGAAAGCAGGCCTCAGGCCTCTTGCCACAGAGGAGCAGACGAAATTTGCCCCGGATTTCTTCAAGGGCAAAGGGATGGTGGACCTGGAGAAGAAAGCTTACGACTATAAGGATTCCCTCCAGCCGGTGAAAGTGGATGAAGTCATCATGGGGAACGTCGTGGGTGCAGGCCAGGGTCAGAACGTGGCAAGACAGGCATCGATTAAGGCAGGCATTCCCAAAGAGACCAACGCCTTCACGGTGAACAAGGTTTGTGCGTCAGGAATGAAGGCCGTGGCTCTGGCGGCACAGGCGATCAAGGCAGGGGAGGCGGAGGTTGTCCTCGCGGGCGGCATGGAGAACATGAGCCTCGTTCCCTATGCTCTTCCTGCGGCGCGCTGGGGCGCAAGGATGAACAATGTGGACCTGGTGGATCTCATGGTCTTTGACGGTCTCTTTGAGATTTTCTATGGCTACCACATGGGCATCACGGCTGAGAACATCGCAGAGAATTATGGCATCTCAAGGGAGGAGCAGGACCAGCTGGGGGCCTTAAGCCACCAGAGGGCGAGAAAGGCGATTTCGGAGGGCATCTTCAAGCAGGAGATCGTCCCTGTCATGATCCCACAGAAGAAGGGAGAGCCTCAGGCCTTTGACACGGATGAGAGGCCCATGGACACGAGCGTCGAGAAAATGGGGAAGCTTGCCCCTGCATTCAAGAAGAACGGTACCGTGACAGCGGGAAACGCATCAGGCATCAACGACGCGGCTGCAGCCCTGCTTCTGATGTCTGATGCAAAGGCAAAACAGCTCGGCCTCAAACCCCTCGTGAGAATCAGGGCCTATGCGACCGGCGGGGTTGATCCCGCTTTCATGGGCCTCGGTCCCATCCCTGCGGTCCGCAAAATCTTCAGCAGAGAGAAGCTGACCATCAATGACTTCGGCGTGGTGGAGCTCAATGAGGCTTTTGCATCCCAGGCGATTGCATGCATCCGGGAACTCAGGTGCGACATGGAGAAAACCAATGTGCTCGGAAGCGGCATCTCCATCGGCCATCCCATCGGATGCACGGGTGCCCGCATCGTCCTCACCCTGATGAATGAAATGATGAGAAGAGGGCATGCTCTCGGTCTCGCCACCCTGTGCATCGGAGGCGGGCAGGGCATGGCCACGGTTTTGGAAAGGGTATAGTGGAAAGGAGGCGAAGATGGCTTACGAAACCATTATTTCCCAAAAACACGGGAAAGTGGCAGTGATCAAGTTCAACAGGCCAAAGGCATTGAATGCGATCAATCCCCAGGTAGTGGCTGAAGTTCAAAAAGCTCTTGATGAGATCGAAAAGGACCCTTCCATCAAAGTCCTGGTGCTCACGGGAGAGGGAGAGAAAGCGTTTGTGGCCGGTGCTGATATATCCTACATGGTCAACCTCTCGCCCCTGGCTGCGAGGAAATGGTCTCAGGAAGGCCATGACCTCGGGTCGCGCATCGAGAATTTCCCGATTCCCGTCATCGCCTGCGTCAACGGCTTTGCCCTGGGCGGAGGAACGGAGATGGCCATGGCTTGCGATTTCATCTACGCTTCCGAGACGGCAAAATTCGGGCAGCCCGAAATCAATTTGGGTCTCATTCCAGGCTTTGGGGGAACTCAGAGACTCTCCCGGCTGGTCGGGAAAGCCATGGCCAAGGAACTCTGCATGACAGGCGGAATGATCACCGCCCAGGAAGCCAAAACGATCGGCCTGGTCAACAAGGTTTTCCCTGCCGATAAGCTCTGGGAGGAGACGATGAAGACAGCCGAACTCATCGCCTCCAAAGGCAAGGTCTCTTTGAGGGCTGTGAAACAATGCATCGATAGGGGTTATGACACGGATCTTCGCCGGGCCTGTCAGATGGAATCAGACGCCTTCGGGTTTTGCGTCGCCAGCCCTGACGCCAAGGAAGGGATGAGCGCTTTTCTGGAGAAGAGGAAACCGGATTTCAAAGGAGAACTTGAGTGAAGTTGAGGTAGGGGAATGGACTTTAAGTTGAGCAAAGAGCAGGAAGCCATACAAAAGGCGGCGCGGGAGTTCGCCAAGGGGGAGTTTGAAAAAGAAATAGCCCTTGAACATGAAAGAACCCACACGTTCCCGAGATCGATCTGGAAAAAGGCTTGCGAACTCGGGTTCCTGGGAATCCATTTTCCCGAAAAATACGGCGGGCAGGAATATGGCACCCTGGAGAATGCCCTCGTGGTGGAGGAGTTCTGCTGTCACGATTCAGGGATCGGCATCGCAGTCAGTCTGGCCGATTTTGCTTCGGAAATAATCCTGAGGTTTGGCACAGAAGAGCAAAAGGAGAAGTACCTCATCCCACTCACCAAGGGGGAGGCCCTGAGCAGCGGCGGGTTCACGGAGCCCGACCATGGAAGCGACATCACTTTCATGAACACCAATGCGGTGAAGTCCGGGAGCGGGTATGTGATCAACGGCGTGAAGACCTTCATCACCAACGGGACCATCGGCAACTTCGTCATCGTCCTCTGCCAGACCGAACCTGAGGTGAAGCCTCCCTACCGGGGTCAGTCCACCATCATTGTGGAAACCGGAGCGCCCGGTTATACCCGGTCGGACGTGGGGGAGAAGATGGGGATCAAGATGACGTCCACAGCAGAGCTTTCCTTCAGTGACGTGAAAGTTCCTCTCTCCAATCTCGTGGGCACGGAGAACAGAGGTTTTTACCAGGTTCTGGAGTTTTTTGACGAGAGCAGAATAGAGATCGCGGCGCAGGCTCTGGGGATTGCTCAGGGCGCCTTTGACAGGGCTCTCGCCTATGTCAAGGAGCGCAGCCAGTTCGGCAAGAAGCTGGCCCAGTTTCAGGTGACCCAGCATAAACTGGCGGACATGATCACGAAAATAGAGACCGCAAGGCTGATCGTTTACAAGGCGGGCTGGAATTTTGACCAGGGTTCCATCGATCCAAAGCTCACTTCCATTGCCAAGATGTATGCCGGCCGCGTTGCGGTGGAAGTGGCGGATGAAGCGATTCAGATGCACGGCGGCTATGGGTACATGCTGGAATACGATGTGGAGCGCTTTTACAGGGATGCCAAGATCCTGGAGATTTACGAGGGGACCAAGGAGATTCAAAAGAACACCATCGCCAGCGCATTGCTGGGGAAATTCTAGGAAGAGGCTTGTTCCAAGCTGGATTTCACGGTCACAGAAAATCAAGAAGCGGTAAGGATTCTAGCCCGGCGGTTTGCTGAAGAAGTCAAGTCGAGGCACGAAGAACTGGAAGCCAAACAGGATTTGCTTCGAGAGACCCTTCAGCGCCTGGGCGAACTGAAAATGATGGGTATGATCGTGCCGGAGGCATACGGCGGAGCCGGCAAGGATCGTGTGAGCCATGTCCTTTGCCTCATTGAGGTGGCCCAGGCATTCCCAAGGGCCGGCGCCATCATGGCTGCGAATCATGCATTCTACTGTTTTCCCCTCACGGCCTATGGAAGCCATGAGCAAAAGAACATCTACCTTCAACCGTGTACAACAGGGATCAAGATTGGGTGCTATGCTTTTGCCGAAGATGAAGCCGGCCCTGAGACTTCTCATGTCCATACCAAAGCTGTAAAAAACAGCCGGGGTTGGCTCATCAACGGTCGAAAGCGATTTGTCGGCCAGGGGCACATCGCATCTTATGGTATAGTCCTGTCCCTGGCCGGCGAGGAGAGAGGAGACCGGAAGCCCAGTTCGATGGTCATGAGACTGGAAAAGAGCGAAGGGTTCAAGGTGGGAAGGATTGAAGAAAGCTTGGACATCCTGGCTTTCAGAAACGCTGAGATGATGTTCGAAAGTGTGCAACTTCCTCAGGACGTCCTTCTGGGCAACCTGGGGGAAGGGATGGATCACCTGAAGAGCATCCAAAACGAGAGTTGGATAGGCATTGCCGCCCTGGCCATAGGGGTTGGTCGTGCGGTCCTCGAAAAGACCCTGAAGTGGGTCGCAAAAGGACCGCTTTCGGCTAAGCCCGTCTCTTTGGATCAGGCGGTTCAATGGAAGCTGGCGGATATGGCCACTGAGCTCGATGCGGCGGAACTTCTCACCCTGAGAGCGGCATGGCTCAGGGATCGCGGAAAACCCTGCAAAAGAGGTGGCTATGGCCAGGATCTTTGCTTCAGATGCAGCCATGAGGACCTCGACAGAGGGCGTCCAGATCATGGGAGGGTGTGGTGGTGAGCCCTGCTTGGAAAAGTACATGAAGGATGCGAAGATGTGCCAGCTCTCCATGGGTACCAATGAATTTGCAACAGCCCTGGTGGCCGGAAACCTGACAAAAGGGAAGTGACATTTGGAAGGGGGTGCTTCATGTCCTTGACCTACAACCGTCAAATCATGGATGAAATCAGGGAAGAACAGAAGAAATGGGAAAAGGAACTGGAAGAGGCCTTTTCCGCAGCGCCCGAAAGGCTGCCGAAGTTCACCACGATCTCGGACAGGGAAATCAACCGTATCTACACTCCCGAAAACGTCAAGGACCAGGACTTCATGAGGGACCTCGGGTTCCCTGGACGATATCCCTATACGAGAGGTGTCCAGCCTTCCATGTACCGGGGCCGCCTGTGGACTATGCGAATGTTCGCCGGCCTGGGTTCTGCCAAGGACACCAACAGACGCTTTCACCACCTGGTAAACCAGGGCCAGACAGGGCTATCCACAGCCTTTGATATGCCTACCCTCATGGGCTACGACACGGATTCTCCGAAAGCGAGAGGCGAATGCGGCAAGTGCGGAGTCGCCATCGATACCCTCCTGGACATGGAGGACCTCTTCGAAGGTCTTCCCATTGAAAAGATTACCACATCCATGACCATCAACCCCCCTGCTCCGGTCATCTGGGGGATGTACATCGCCATGGCGGAAAAACGGGGCATCCCCAGGAAGGTCATCGGGGGCACCATACAGAACGATATGCTCAAGGAATTCATCGCCCAGAAGACCTTCATGTGCCCGCCCAAGCCCTCTCTCAGGCTGATTACGGACACGGTGGAGTTTGGAACCAAAGAGGTGCCCCGATGGAATACCATCAGCATCAGCGGCTATCACATTCGCGAAGCAGGTTCCACGGCAGTTCAGGAACTGGCATTCACTCTGGCCGACGGGATCGCCTACACCCAAGCCGCCATGGAGAGGGGGCTTGATGTGGATGAATTCGCGCCCCGGTTTTCGTTCTTCTTCAATTCCCATCTTGATTTTTTTGAGGAAGTTGCGAAGTTCCGAGCAGCCAGGCGGATGTGGGGAAAGATCATGAAAGAAAGGTTCAAGGCAAAGAATCCCCGGTCCTGGTGGCTCCGCTTCCATACCCAGACTGCGGGTTGCTCGCTAACGGCCCAGCAGCCTTACAACAACATCGTCAGGACCGCTCTGGAGGCGCTCGCCGCGGTCCTGGGAGGGACGCAGTCGCTCCATACCAACTCCCTTGACGAGGTCCTTGCCATTCCCACCGAGGAGGCTGCCACCATTGCCCTGAGAACCCAGCAGATCATTGCTGAAGAATCGGGTGTG